>NZ_DASTAT010000010.1 GCF_035712445.1 Oligoflexus sp.
TCCTATTCGGAGACGGCGGCAGGCAAGTAGACAGCAGCAAGCAAGTAGACAGCAGCAAGCAAGTAGACAGCAGCAAGCCAGGAGACGACAGCAGTCAGGAAGAAGCCCTGGAATATAGCTACAACGATGTCGACGACAGCGGCGCCTGCCCCGTGGCATTCGATGCACTCCGTTATTTCACAACCCTGAAAATCATGGTGAAGGACAGCAAACTGGAGGCAGATCTGCGCCGCGCTTATGTGCATTTTCTGAACGGCGGGGAATCGCAGGATAAACTTTCGGCAAGCTTACGCCCCGACGTCAGCGCCACAGTCAATAAAATGCTGAATAAAACGAAAAAGGGCAAAATCAGAATAGAAGGCCCACTCAAGGCTTTGCCTGCACCGAAAGCTCAGGCTCTCTTCGCCCTTATCAAACCCCACTGCCCCGGCTGTCAGTTCCTGGACGCCGCTGAATACGAGGTCAGCTCCGGCGGCAGCGCGGGACTGGAACGCTATTGGGTCCTTGTGGAAGCGGCGCCTCAAAAGCAGGACATCATTGAATTCAAGGAACTCACGGAACCAGCAAGCCAAAGGGGAAAATGGGCCCGGAAGCAAAAGTTCTCCCGCGCCGATATTCTGAAAGACCTATGGGGCATCCGGTGGCCCACGTCCTTTGCCTTCGTTTCCTTTGAATCCCAGCCTTTCCTCATGCGCAGCCGCTTGAATGCAGATCTTCCTTTGGACAATCTAAGTCCCGAGCAGAAAAAAGCCATACTCACCGAGCAGGTCTATCAACTGGCTCAGCTGCACAAAAAAACGCTGACCGGCAATACGCTTTTGGAAGAGTGGCTCGGGCGGCAGAGTGAATTCCAGGCCCGGCGTTACGGGGAAGCCCTGCTCGCGGCGCAGGGCGGCTGAGGATTTATTTCTCAAGATCCCGAATCGCGGTCCAAAGGTCATCATCATCGGGATCGTCGATGGTATAGACCGTGTCACCGGACGCAGGACTGCCTGATTTCTTCGGCGCCGCCGCCGGCGTCTCATAGCGCTCCGGAATCACAGCGTCTGCGGGAGACGGAGCGGGAGCCGAAGGCCCATAGCGAACCGGCTTGATGAGCTTGGGTTTTGCTTCCAGCCACTGCCGGTATTTTTCACGATGCAGACATCCTAAATCCGTCCCACCATAATAGGTATCACCGAGGCTGGTTATATCACACAGACGAATTTTACTGCGGGCGGCTGTCGAGGTGAAGAAGAGCTCACAGATCGGAGCCTGCTCATTAAACTTGGGAATCAGCGTCAGAGTCTGACAGACAACCACCTGCAGAACCTGCGCCAGCTGATCGGCGGTGTGCTCACGAATCTCCGCGGGAAAAGCGCTCAGGATGCGTTGAATCGCTTCCGAAACACTCGACGCATGCAGCGTGGCAAAAACAAGGTGACCCGTCTCGGCCGCATTCAGAGTCAGCTGGATGGCCTCACGATCGCGCAGCTCACCCACCAGAATCACATCAGGATCTTCGCGCAGGGCGTCCTTCAACCCCTGGCCAAAGCTCGGCGTATCCCGTCCCACTTCCCGCTGCCGAATCAAAGAGTTTTGATTGGCGTGAAAATATTCGATGGGCTGCTCCAGAGTCACGATATTCAGAGATTTCCTGACATTGAGTTCATGAATAAGCGCCGCCAGCGTCGTGGATTTCCCCGAGCGGGTTGGGCCGGAAATAAGCACGAGCCCATGCTGCAGCTGCAGAATCTTTTCAAAGTTGGGATGCAGATTCAATCCGGCAAGGGTAGGCTGGGATTGCGCCAGGAGGCGAATGGAATAGGAGAGGCCGCGCGCGCTATAAAAAATGTGCACCCGGCAGCGGGCTCCACCTATCTGTTCGGAAAGATCGAAGGACCGTTCGGCTTTCAAAGTGTCATAACGAGGTCCCAAAAGATCCTTGGTCCACTGCCGCAGCTTATCGTAACTGATCGGCCCACCCTGATTTTTGATCTTCCCATCACAGCGAAAATAAACGTTTCCACCCGATTCCATGTGGATATCGCTGGCTTGCATCCGTCTCGCCAGCTGGACTAATTCCGTAAGGCTATTCATGTCCCATCCTGCTCCCAAAAACATCGACTTTCTTCTTAGCGTCGCCTGCCTGAGAGTATCATAAGGACCCGGTCCTAGGGAAACATGCCCGCCACAATTGAATTCAAAGCCGCCTTCAGATAAGGCACCACGTCCTCGGGTATGCTCTTGTCCTCGGGGCGTAATTTGGAGTCATAGATCATCAGCCACTGACTCGAATCGTTACACCAGGCCTGCTTTCCGCAGTCGACGATATGCATATTGCCGATGTGATAATCAAGGCCTTCGGCTTTGCGCAAAGGTCGGCGGCCGTCCGGTATCGGAACCTCGGCGCTGAGATCCACGAAAAATTCGGTCGAGACTTCCGCGCCCGTAAACGGTCGATCCAGCAGTCGGTGCATGGTCACATTGCGAATCGGAATAAAGCCCGAGGCCTTCGGTGAATTGGATTCGTAATCCACATAGTGCCTCAGGAAAACACCGTACTGAGTTTTCACAGGCCGCATGCGGATCGATTCGTGGAAGATCAAATTTTCTTCAAAACCCTGCGCATAATCCGGCCAGCGATCGAAATCAAAGAACTGACCTTCGACCGAAGGCTCATCGCCGCGCCTCAGTTGATACTGATCCTTGCTGACCAGAGTGAAAAGACGAATCAAGGTATAATCATAAATGGGCCGGCCGCGCTCATCCTTTTCCACCACACCATTTTTCATGCGATAGACAACCCGCGCGCTGGCGCAGGACACATCGTAAAAGACCTGTGTTCGGCACTCCTCTTCCACCGGAGGCAGATCACCACTGCTGCCGAGCTGCCACGGTATCTGGCTGAAGTCCATACTCAAATTATAGGGAATAGGTTCACCATCCGCATCCCCGGGATTTCCGCCAGGACCGGGCGTCGGCGTCGGTGTGGGATTGGGTTCGGGCTCAGGGTCAGGCAAAGGCTCCGGGTTCGCCGGAATATCAGGCTTCAGATCGCAGTGACCGCTATAGGGATAGGACGTAATCGGTGCTTTCAAAACCAGGGTCGTGGCCGCATGCTGCTCTGGAACAGGCATGAAAGCCATGCTACCGGCATCGAGCTCCAGCCCGCAGGTTTTCAGTCCGGTCAAAGGCAGCTCGCGCAGCGTATCATTCACAAGAGGAAGAAAGAGTTCATCGACCATGCTATTCACAGCAGAGCGCAACTTTTCGGTATCAAAACCAAAGGGATTGGCTTCAGGCCCTTCGAGCACCTCGACCATGAAATCCAGCGAATCCGCGCTGCGATCAATGACAAGACTCAAAGCCCCCACCTTCTCAAAGGTCTTTAACTTTTTCGGATTGCTGTAGGGTTTAAAGCCCAAAGTACTCTTCGAACGCATGGCCATCCGAATGGTGGCCAGCTTATAGGGCTTCCCTTCATGCTGCCCCTTCACTTCCATCAGCATATCCCCAAACGCCAATTCAAACTGGGGCAGCGCCCGCCCATCCCCCGACGGCTTGCCGGGCAGGAGCTGCAGCACAGGTGGCAGGAGCGGTTTGATGCTCAGGTTGATGACATCCTCGCGGCCTATCGTGATCGGTTTGCCATCCGCACCGATCGCCTGCACGCGACTCAGATCACTGCTCATCAGTTTGGGAATGAATTCGGCCAGCAGAATTTCCTTCCCATTTTTCAGCTGATTGGGATCAAAGACGGCGAAGCGTTCAATCGTACGAATCACCTTCTGATTCAGACTCAGGTGAAACATGCCCTTACGCCAGACATCCTGCAGCGTTTGATTCAGTGCATCGACTGGCAGTGAAAGGAGCGTGCCGGACGGTGTCGAGACTCCAAGGTCCTGCGGTGTGGGCAAGGCCCTCTGGCTTAACTTCAGAACGCCACTGTCCCCAAGCAGAGCGGGAGGAGCTTCCTGTCCAGGCGTGGGAATGCCTTCGATGTTCACGCCGATTTTTGCCGTGATAAAGCGATTCTCGGCGGTGGATTTCAATCCGAGGCCATCAAAGATCTGACCCTTGATTTTGGCCTGAAACGATGCAATCGGTTCGGGGAGATAATAAGGCAGCGGCAAGGTTAGACCCTCACCCAGCTGATGGGCTATGGTGCTTAAACTATTGGGTGCCACAATTTGTATAATATCGCGAGCGATGCCATTCACGATCTGCGGTTTAAACGAATCCACTTTCTCGCGAACCGCCTGGTTCACGATAAAATTCACGATGCTGGCCCACAGTCCTGAGTTCGGATCTATTTGCTCAGGATCGTTCACCACCACATGATCATGCCAGTCCTTGGTGTCAAAATAAGTCGATCCATTGGCATCGCCATTGCGAGGCTGACGCAGATCAAAGCCTTCAATTCCCCTGATTTTAAGGGAAATACGGCCACCTCTGGCATCCATATCCGTCTTCGCATGCGACTCCAGAAGGGGGCCATCCATAGTGAACGCAGTATCAAATTCAAAATAGCCTGTGGCCCCTGGTACAGATATGCCGAGGTACTTCGCTTCATCAATGCGCACAATGATCTTCAGACGTCCATAAAAATGCTTCACGCCCATATGAACCGCGAGATTATCCGCTTCAGGAACGAGGCGTGCACTCACATTGCCTGGCGTTTCCGCAATCTTCATTTCGGACACATAGATGTCGGTGATGGCCTTGTAATTCACCTTACCGATGAGCCCGCCGAGAAGAGGCGTCTGGCCTGACACTGGTAAATTGCAGAAAGGCCCCAGGTTCTGCAGGTAAATAAATTCAGAGGGCGCGCGACCGTCACAGGCTCCTGGCACCGTCCTGGGATACGCACCCTTCTTCACTTCCATGATGCCATTAAAATTAAGCCGCGGAACACCCCGACCCTGCTCGTCCACATAATCCATGGTAAAGCGTCCCGCCGCGAAATCACCGATCAAACGCGCAAAAGCTGGCAGACCGTTATTGGCATCAAGGGCCGCGTGAACCATGGTGTTCGTGCGTGCTTCGGTAAGATCACCCCACAGAAAGGCGAGCTGCCGATAATAGGTTTCACCGCGCTCACTCGTGATGGCCCACTCATAGGCATTTACACCCGGTATCGGTGCCAAGGCACCGACCAGCTTCACGCTCAGCGAAGCCTTTGAACAATCATTGTCACAGGCCTGCCAGCTCTCTTTCGAACCAAGACGCCGCAGGTTTATCCGTTTCGCGTTATCCCTGTCATCCAGCTGACTTTCGAGCAGGGGCTCAGGATGCGTTCCTTTGTTGAATTGAGTGCCCTGCGTCAGCGAAAGCGGAAGACCATCCAGCCGATGGTTCATGCGAAAGGCGGCACCGGTCGTCAGCTCCAAAGAGAAAGGCGTCAGCGGACGACCCTGGTTGGAGATGGGCCTGGTGGATGAACCGGCATCTGAAAGGATTTGAATTCGATACGTTTCCTCGGGCAAAAGTTCCTGATAGGGATCAAAGAGCAGCGTTCGATTATCTTTCCAAATCAAGGTGCCGTTCACCTTCTGTCCACGGCTATCGAGCATCTGAAAATTATTATTCACCTGCTCCTGCGCCAGCTGCTCGACCAGTCCACCGCCGCCGCGCTGCAAAGAAAAATTCAGGGTGATCGTATCAAAGCGGGATATGCTGCGCGCGGCACCGGATTTCCAGCAAACTTCCAAGCCCGTCTTGCCAAAATCCGCATCACTGCAAAGGCGACCCGTGGCCGCAAGAACGCGATCGCGAGCCGGTACATCATCATCGATCGGTGGCAGCGGATTCGGAGCTGATGGCGCGGGTTTGGGCACCGGCAGAAGATCAGGCGCCGTGGATGGAGGAGGCGTGGACGGACGATCGCCCAGTGCCGGGGGCAATGGGCTGGTTAATTCCGTGGCTGCCCCCGTTTCGGGATTCTGATGCGCCGACACCTTCGGCAGCTTTTTTCCAGGGCTGCAGGCCGCGAGAAGCGAGAACATTAGAATGAGAATACCAGTCCTTAACATGCGGCGTTCCCCTTTTCACAGTCCTCGCGTCGAAGCCAGATGCGGATAAGATTCAACTGATCCCGCAGACGCTTCTGCCCATCCTGCATCTGTTGATCGAGGGTCTTGATGAAATACTGATAGCTGATCGCGCCGGTTCCGCGCCATGCGACGTTCTTTTCAAAATAATGCAAAACCTTTTGAGTCGAACGGGCGAGTTCCTCCCATTCATCCAAAGCGGCCAGCACCCATTCCGTTTCGAGGGCCCGGAAAGCCTTAAAAACAAGCCTTAAATCAGCACGAAGCTTCGGGTCCCGGAGCTGCTGCATGATGATGCCATCCGGTCCAAGCCCCAGGCGCCTATCCTGCAGCAGATGCCAAAGCTCGGTTCCATCCCGCTCATAAAGTCCGGCCGTCATACCCCGCAGGGCTTTCTGCATCCGATCAAAGCTTTGATCCCGAGGCATTTTTTCCAGCCATTGTATGATGTGAAGCCCGCCTTCAAGTGTGGCTTGCAGCACCGCATCCAGCTCGCTCCGCAGGGACGGCTGCCAGTTATTCTGCAGATCAACCAAGGGCTCCCGCAGCTGATGCGTGAGTCGAATCACCGATAACAGCGCCTTATCGCTCAAACCCTTTTTGAAAAGATCCTGCCACAGATGGGACAGCGACCCCTCATCATCCGCACTCGCAACGGCATCAACTGTAAAACGCAGCAGCTTATCCAGATCATGAGCCATCACCGTGCGATCGGGAAAACCCGAGGCGGCATCCTGATATATTTTCCAGAGCTTGGGTGACAGCCGATCAAAGGCCGCGACCAGACCCAGCATCAGGCGTCGATTCTCGGATTGAAAGGCGAGCCGCATCAATTTATAGCTGGGATGATCCCAGGCAAAGTCCTCAAAAACCCCGACTTTCATAGCCTGGGGGAAGGTGTAGGCCAGGAGTATGCCCGCAAAAGGATCCTCCGGTTTTTCCAAAAGGCGACTGGTGGTTTGAATCAACTTTGGGTCCTGACTGATGCAATCCGCCAGCCGCAGAAGGAAAGTCAGCGTCGACTCCTGCGCCTGAACGCTGCTTTCATAAGACGTTGTCACCGCATGAATCAGATCAAAAACGGGATTATTGCCTTCGCTCGAAAGGCGGCCGAGTTTTTTCAGAGCATCCGTAAAGACCTTATCGCCCATCTCGTGATTATAAGCCGCGATCACATGATCAATCAGTCCAGGCGCATGCCAGCGAAAAGCGGAATAAACAGCCTCCCGATGCTGCAGTCTGGCATTGGCCACCGGCATCCAAAGGGGAGCCAGCTCGTGAAAACGCACGAACTTTTGATAATCACCGGGAACGGATTGGACCTTCAAACGCCGGATCGCCTCGGGCAGCTGTAAAAGCGCGGGCTTCAACTGGGGATTGCGTCCCATATGAAGGACATTCCGCCAATTGTTTTCCCAAAGAGAGGCGGGAATGCTCCCCGCAGGAAGTTTGCGTCCGGCACAGAGTTGGGCGAGCTGAGCCGGACTATCCTGAAACCCGAGAGCATCCCGCCACTCCTTTTGAAAGTCAGCACTGAAATCCGTGCCGCTGACAAAAGGACAGAAATGATCGAGGACGCGGTCTTCCATAAAGCGGCGCCAACTGGCAAAGCTTTTCACTGTAAAGGGGCAGGCTCCCACGCCCTGGCCTGCGGGACAGAAGGCATCAAATCCCACGGCGGGAACAATCAGCTGCTGACCGCGCGATTGATAGACAGAGCTGACAGCCTGCAGCTGCAGAAGGAGTTTATGCTGAGTGGAAAGTTTTTCACGATCGATGACATTCAGACGACCCTGAGTCAGAACCTTGCGATTACGGGCCGCTTCCAAAAATTCCGTGCGGACGGCATTCGCGTCCTGAGGCAATTTTTGCAAAAGGTCCTGCAAACCTGGGGCCCCTGTGAAAAATCCACTATCAAAGGCCCAGAATCCGGCCCAGGTCTGCTGTGAACCGGTCAGGACAGGCAGGCCTAAAAACGCCTGAGGCGCGCGCTCTTTGGTAAAGGCCGGTGTCAGAGGCAGACTCGCAATGGTGCTGCCTTCCGGAAGTTTCGGCGTCACAGCGAGCCAGTTCTGAGCCGCAAAGAGTGCGAACATGCGCGCGTCTTCAGCCGAGAGTGCGTCCCCTTCGAAGAGATCCCAGGGAAGAGTTTCCCCCAGGTATCCCAGTTCCTTCTGCAGGGCATGTGTCCAGCTCGGAAGATAGGAATCGTTGATCCAGCTCTCCAGTTTTTTCGCACGCGAGGGATCGGAAGAGGCCGTGAGAAGAGGCAGCTGATCCCGAAAACGCGTGAGCATCATCCAGCCATCAGCCGTCTCCTGGGTTAGCTGGGCTATTGCATAAGGCGCAGTTTGCCGCGCGATCTCTCCACTCGGTAAAAAGGCAAGATGCGTTGTGATGCTGCCCGGCCAGTCGGGAGTTATTTTCTCCGTCTCGGGTTTGATGGAGACCGTCGGGTTTTTGATAATCCCCGCCGTCTCCCGCAGGGGGCTGATGATCTGACTGAAATCAGCAGGCTTCAAAATGCCCGGCAGCTCCTGATCCAGTTGTTTCCAGGCCACATCGAGTGGCAAGGCCCCGCGTGCCGCCGCGTCCACAGCGCCAAAGGCGTAAAGCCCAAGACCGATGCGCTGCAGTTTGATATCGCTATTTTTCTGGTACCAGCCTTCCGGATTCCGCGCATCGGGCCAGACATCGCGGAATTCATCCGGCAAAGTATTCAGCTTTTGCAGAACAAGGCCATACCAGGATTCCAAAAAATCCTTCTTCAGAAGCGCCGCAAAACGCGGGTCAGCCTGCAAAGCCTCATCCGCTGCGACAAGGTCCGCGGCTGTCTCCGGCAGATGTTCCTGCCAGAATATTTTGAGTTGATCGAGCCGCTCCCCGTCCAGGGGGCCATAGGCCAGCTGACGATTCTTCAGGCGATAAGGATCGGCCCGCAGCTCTTTTTCCAGCCAATTCCAGGCGAATTGTCCGAGTTTTTTCATATCCGCCGCAGACACCCGGGCCTCGTCCGGCAGCCAGGAGCGTCCACACACACCCGTGCGGCAGTTGAGTCCCAGCGTTTCATCCAGATAAAGGAGAAGCGGAACCCGGCCCTGACAGGTCGCTTGTGGGGTCAGAAGAGGCCTCAGAATAGCCCGAGGATCATCCAGTTCGGGATCGGATTTCAGCCCAGCGAAATCCATCGTGCAGCTTTGCAGGCGGCCGCCGTCCCAAAGAAAATCCTCGACCAGTTCGTGCAGATAGGTGGAGCCGGCTTTTTCCTCGAAGGCATCACGATAACTCGGATTATCGCGGATCTGAGCCAGACCTTTCATGGCCGGCTCAAGATCCTTGAGGCTTGTGTGCAAAGCCTGATTCATAAGCTCGCGCAGATCGGTAAGAAAATTCTCCTGCCGCAGAGCATACGATCGAAAAAGATGATAAAGGTCATGCGTCCTGCGTAAAAGTTCGTCTCTTTGTGTTTCAAGACCCATGCGCAAAAAAGCAGCCGCGCTATGCGCCCAGCGTTTCTGTTCCTCGTCCGTGGACGCCTTCCAATATTGCAGCGCATGTCCAAAAAAAGACTGGGGTTCGGCATGCCCCTGGCTTTCCCCTTTCCAGGGATAAAAACGCGGTTCCCACAATTTTTTCAGTCCCGCGGCAAACAGCGGATCATCCAGAGTTTCCTTTTGCAGGCTCTGAAGATCATCCCTCACGGTCGCATCCGTCAGCACCTTATGCGTAAGCCCGGCAAGCGCAGCAGGAGGCAGCGCATCACTCCAGGCCATCAGTTCCTGAAGAAATCCATCCAAAGCGTCGGCGTCTTCAAGCGCCATGAGAAACTGAAAAAGTGGCCGCGGACGCATAGCACTCAAAGTATTCTGCAGAGTGTCCCAGCGGCTCTCTGTTCCCGCAAGGGCCAGCCCGCGTTCATCATGAATTCCGCGGTCCATAAGAGTGATAAGCGCGCTGAGGTTAGGATACACACGCGCATCGCTCAGATTTTTACGGGGTTCGATCAGCAGCAAATCCATCGCGGTCTGCAGTCGATCCAGGCCGATGCTTTCGATCAGACGCAGACTGTGCGCGAAAGTTTCCTCGTTCCGTTCATCCTGAATCGCAGCGCAGCGAACAAACTCATGCAGAAACTGAGCAGTCCACGCCGCATCGCGAGCCAGATTGAGTTCGGCGCAGGCCGCCCGTGCCGCATCGCTTTTATTTTCAGGCTCCGGAGCCTGATTCAGTCGAGCCTTATGACAGGCACTGATTCCACTCAGGGTCAGAAGGATACCAACCAGCCATGTTCGAGCCTTGCTCATGATCACCGCTTATCCCTTGATATTAATCTGGCTAATCCTATTAACAAGAATAATGGGGTGAGTCTATTTCTATGTGGCGGCTCCAAAGCCATAAGATGCGCTGAGTTCATAAGATGGAGCGCAATTTCAGTAAATTCCACGTCGCTTCAAAGGCTTGCTGGTGAACTTTTGTAGGCTGGATAAAAAGGCGGTGAAAAAATGCGAAAGCCAGGAAAGAAGCCTGGCTTATGGGTTTGATTGAATACGTCAAAAAGACTTAAAAGTCCTGAGCCACGATCTCCGCGATATTTCGCTCGGCCAAAGCGGAGATAGTAAAGGAAGGATTGCAGCAGCCTGAGGCCCCTGGCATCAAAGCGCCGTCATTCACATAAAGACCTTCATAACCTTTCACGCGACCATAAAAATCGCAGGCTTTGCCGATCACGCAGCCTCCCAGCGGATGATAGCAGATATCATCCTTCACCTTTTCGCGCAGATAGGTCAGCACCGAACTCGTCCAGCCGCCGTTGGCTTGATTCAGTTTCTTCAGCGTATCCAAAAGAACTTCGTTCACAACGTCCTGGCCCGCATCATTCTTCGGCCAGTCGATCACCACTTCGTCCCTTTCCGGTACATAGCGGAAGCTGCCGCGCGTCGGTGTCAGACCTATGCTGAAATACATCAGAGCATGCAGATCAATGCCGACCGGAAATTGCGGATGTTCGATGAAAACCGGCGTCAGGGGATGATCCAGAACATTCAGACCCAGCGCCGGAGGTCCACCCTGCACGCGGCCTGTGGATTCGGGAATGCCGAGACGCAGGGCATAGGCATTGCCGTTATTGCCCCAGCCTTGACCAACTTCATCATTCAAAGCCGGCAAGGTTCCCTGGGCTTTGGCCTTCACCAAAAGGCTCGTGGTGCTGACAGATCCCGCGGTCAGAAAAAGTTTCCGACAAAGGATGCCGCGCAAAGCGATGACATCGCCGTCTTCATTCAGCTCTTCAAGAGCAACCCGATAAAGTCCCTCGGCAGTCTGACCAATCGAGCTCACGCGATGCAGCGTTCTGATTTCCAAAAGCCCGCTGTCCTCGGCCTCTTTCAAATAGCTGCGATCGACCGAGCCTTTGGCTCCGCTATTCACGCCATAAACCGCCTCGCCCGCCGTCAGCGACGCAGGGATTTCACCGCGAAGTTCCTGCCGCACGATATCCCAATCGGTGGAGGTGGCCACATCTTCAGAACGAACGCCGGCCTTTTCATTATGAGCCTCGGCCACGCGCACGTGCTGATAGCAATCGGCATCGCGCACGTCATCCGGCAGCGTGCTGCGATTCAGACGACGACCCACTTCATCATAATAGGGCTGCAGTTCCTCGAAGGTGATTTCCTTCGGAAACACGCGTTCGAAAATTCTTTTCTCGGGCTTGACCATGACGCCGCCCCAGGTGATTGAACCACCGCCCCAGGCCGCACCATTCAGAACCATTTTGCCCGCAAGTTTTCGGCCCTGCAGGACGCCGGTCGTTTTGCGAATAGGCAGCGGAGGTCCCAAGGGAATGACCGTGACGGGGCTCAGCCAGGTCGAACGCCCATCGGGATAAAGATTCTTCGAAAAACGCTGCGTGCCCCTGGCCAGCGGCTGATCCCAGCGCCGACCCTGTTCGATAATGGTGACCGCTTTTCCGCTTTGAACAAGGCGCAAGGCAGAAATGGCTCCGCCAAAGCCGGAACCGATCACGACGATCTCACGGGTTTCATCA
This sequence comes from Oligoflexus sp., assembly GCF_035712445.1. Classification (NCBI taxonomy): domain Bacteria; kingdom Pseudomonadati; phylum Bdellovibrionota; class Oligoflexia; order Oligoflexales; family Oligoflexaceae; genus Oligoflexus; species Oligoflexus sp. The sequence goes on from NZ_DASTAT010000010.1 coordinate 12,079, forward strand.
GGAAATTTTTTCGGGGGAGCCTGAAAGGCCAGAGCCTCAGGCCCTTGCAGAGCGGCCAAGGAGCCAGCCAAAGCCGAGAATTGCAGGAACTTACGGCGGTTGATCGAAGCGTTCGTGGGTGAAATTTCTGAAGTCATCGACATCCTCATGTGTGTACATTGGGATTCGAGTCTAGCGTGATTCCGCTAAAGATCAAGCCCCGCCTGATGTTCACATGAGGCAGAAAGGGAGAGCCAAAACTCTCCCTCGCGTGCTTAGACTGAGTCCTGCTCTTCGACCTGCCGCAGGCGTTCCAAAACGCTAAAGTCTTCGAGCGTTGTCATATCACCGGCTGCACTGCGACCCGCGGCGATATCCCGCAGAAAGCGCCGCATGATCTTGCCCGAGCGGGTTTTCGGCAAAGACTCGGTAAAGCGGATATCATCCGGCCGGGCCAAAGCCCCGATTTGTTTCACCACATGCTGGATGAGTTCATCTTTAAGGTCCGGTGTCGGCTGACGCTTGCCTTCCAGCGTGACAAAGCAGGAAATGCTTTCACCTTTGATAGCATCGGGGCGGCCTACCACAGCGGCTTCGGCGACTGCATCGTGACTGACCAGCGCGCTTTCGATTTCCATGGTCGAGAGGCGATGCCCGGACACATTCAGCACATCATCAATGCGGCCCATGATCCAGAAGTTTCCGTGCTCGTCGCGACGCGCGCCATCCCCGGTGAAGTACATGCCTTTGATATGCGACCAGTACTGCTTGCGATAGCGTTCGTCATCGCCATAGATCGTGCGCAGCATGCTGGGCCAGGGTTTTTTGACGACTAAAAAACCGCCGGTATTATCGGGCACCGGATTGCCATCGTGATCCACGACATCGACGTCGATGCCAAAGAAAGGCCTCGTGGCTGTGCCGGGCAAGGTCGGTGTCGCGCCAGGCAGCGGCGCAATCATGATCGCGCCGGTTTCCGTTTGCCACCAGGTATCGACGATCGGGCAGCGTCCGCCGCCGATTTTATTGCGATACCACATCCACGCTTCGGGGTTGATGGGCTCGCCCACAGTTCCGAGCAGACGCAGCGAGGAAAGATCGTGCTTATCGACGTTTTCATCGCCCCATTTGATAAAGGAACGAATCGCGGTCGGGGCGGTATAGAAAATGGAGACCTTGTATTTTTCAATGATCTGCCAGAAGCGCGACGCATCCGGATGATTGGGAGCGCCTTCGTACATCACGACGGTCGCAGCATTGGCAAGCGGACCATAAACCACATAGGAATGCCCCGTGACCCAGCCGACATCGGCGGTGCACCAGTAAACATCATCGGGTCGATGATCAAAGACTTCCGTAAAGGTCATGGCCACACCCAGCAGGAAACCCCCTGTCGTGTGCAGAATGCCTTTCGGCTGTCCGGTGCTGCCTGATGTGTAAAGGAGGAAAAGCGGGTGCTCGCTATCCAGCTCCTCGGCGGGGCAGACATCGCTCTGCTTTTGCATCAGCTCGTGCCAATCATAATCCCGGCCCGCGATCCATGGGGACTGCTGATCATGTTTCGTCCGCTGCAGAACCAGGACTTTTTCCACGGTCGGTGAATGCGCGAGAGCCGCATCGACATTATTTTTCAAAGGCACGACGCTGCCGCGGCGATAGCTGCCGTCCGCTGTGATCACGAGTCTGGCCTTGGCATCATTGTTCCGGCTGGCCAGGGCTTCCGCACTGAAACCACCGAAGACGACGCTATGCGTGGCTCCGATTCGCGCGCAGGCCAGGAGCGCCACGGCGATTTCAGGAACCATCGGCATGTAGATGGTCACGCGATCGCCCTTTTTGATGCCAAGCTGCTTCAGAGCATTCGCGCAGCGGCAGACATCTTTCAAAAGCTCGGCATAGCTGATCTTCCGGGTATCACCGGGTTCACCTTCCCAGATGATGGCGGTCTTCTCGCCCAGGCCGGCCGCGACATGACGATCCAGACAGTTGACGGAAGCGTTGATCTTGCCATCCGCAAACCATTCGGCGTGCGGCTCCTTCCAATCGAGGATGCGGGTAAAATCCTTCTGCCACTTCAGGTACTCCCTGGCTTTTTTTCCCCAGAAAGCTTCGGGGTCGCGGGCGGCTTCTTCACGAATCTTTTGATACTGCTCAAGAGATGATATGCGGGCCTGGGCCTGGAATTCCTTGCTGGGCAAAAAGCTGCGTTCTTCATGCAAAACACTGGTAATCGTTTGTGGGCGTTTGTCCGTCATGAGACCCCCTTGCCAGAAACATTGGATGATTGGTCGGGACTTTATCGGAAAACCGCGGGCTTGTCGAACAGCATGCATCGGGTCAACTTGCCATGCGACGGGCGCGACGCTCTATGCTAGAACATTCGCGAACCTTAAACCCGGCTGGGGGTCTGCCATGCATCGCCTTTCCCTGCTTCTCCTGATGGCCCTGTGCGCCTGCCAAAGTCCCTACAATTCAAAATTTCAAAATGAAGAAGGCGGTTTTCCTGAGCCTTCCGTTCTGCTGAAAAATGCTCATGGAGCTGCCCAGGCTGTCGCCGGTGTCGGGCGGTTTCAAGGCGAGATGACCTGCACGGCTTTTCTTTGGAAACCGGATGGAGCCTTGCCTGAAAGCAAAGCCTGGGCTCTGACCAATGGCCACTGTGTCATGCCCTATAGCGAACGCAGCAGCAGCTACGATGTTTGGGTGAAAAGACCCGCCTCGGCCGGATGGAATATTAAATTCCATTATTTCGTGGATACCCCTGCGGCTCAAAAATCTGTCGCTGTCGCATCCGTTATTTATGCCAGCATGAAGACTTCTGACCTTGCCGTGCTGGAACTGAATGCCAGCTGGTCGGAGCTGGAGCGCGAGAGTCTTTGGCCCTTGCCCCAGGCTGCAAAAGCTGCTGAATCCGGTCACGCGATCCGCACGGTGGGGATACCTCAGGGCTCCTTTCCTTTGGCAGAACAGTTCCTGCGCGAGGCCCGCTGCATCGAAGAAAAAACGGTATCAGTCGTGGAATGGTACTGGACGTGGTTTGATGCGCATAGGAATTCCTGTGCGGATATTCGCGAGGGCAGCAGCGGCTCGCCGGTTTTGAATGCGGAAGGCGAGGTCTATGCCCTGCTGAATACCACCAGCGCCACAGGCATCAGCGACAGCTGCTACCTGGGCAATCCTTGTGAACTGGAGCGACCCGGCGCGGTCATGGTTGCGAATAAAAACTATGCGGCTGCTATCGTTTCCCTGCAGGAATGTTTTCCGAATCAGACTTTGACGTTCGGATCAGACTGTCCCTTGCCGTCGCCTGAAACCATTGCCTATAGCGATGCGCCGCCCATTCCCACGCGGCCTTTCGATCGGCAGGGCCAGCCGCTTTTATGGAAGGTCAAAGCCGAAGGCGCACTGTGGAAAATGGGGCCCGCCGGTGAAATCAACTGCCGGGATGATGCAGGCTATCGAAACGAAGCATTGCCGTCGGGCGCGCTGCCGCAGGAAAACGGCCTTCATCTTTTGTGCCTGCAAAAAAAGGGTTTTGATGAACGCTTTCCGACTGTGGTGGTTTTGAGCGTGGATACGCGCGCACCGACTCTGAAGCCGGAACTTTCTCTTAGAGCCTTCGATCAGGATCTGAGCTTTGAACCCATTTTTCAGGTTCCCGAACTCTCTTTTTTCCGGGTGGGTTTTGGTCCCCGGGACACGACCAGCTGTGATCAGCTGAAGTTGGTGCCCTACCGCCGCATTCCCATTCGCATCTCCCAAAAAGATTTGCCCGCGCGGATCTGCGTCCAGGGTGAAGATCACGCCGGCAATCCCGGCCCGATCTTTGCCTACGATGTCAGCGGCGACGACGCCTCACGAAATCTTACGCGCAAGATGCGGTCCGAGTCGCCCGGTCAGAAACCGAAAGAGCATGACGTAATCCGCAAGCAGTGAATAGAGCGGATACTGAAAGGTGGCCGGACGATTTTTTTCGACAAGGAAATGGCCAATCCAGGCCGGCCCATAGCCGGCGGGGATGGCCGCCAGGCACCAAAGCCCTTGGCCGCTGGCAATCCCACCGAGCAGAAAGCCCAGTGAAGCAAGGCTCCCGCCGTAGTGCAGGGCCCGGCAGTGGCGGTCCTGATGCTGGCTCATGTAAAAAGGCCAAAATTCGGCGAAGCTGGTAATTCGTTTCTCTTTCATTGATGCTCCATGGTAAAACATAAAGATCAACATGATCCATCGCGGAGTAAGACGCATGCAGAGACTTTTCCTGTCTCTCTTCCTTCTGGGATTGGCCTCGTCCTGCAAACATCTCGGTGAAGATTCCAGCGAGAAAATGGTCAAAGGCCAGAAAGTGGATCCCGAAGATCCCATTGCCGCGCACACGGTTTCGATTATGGATCCGGATCCCGAGATTGGTCAATACTGTAGTGCCGTGCTTCTGGCCCGTGATGTGCTTTTAACAGCCGCGCACTGCTTCAATGATAAATCCCGCCGCGCCTATGCTTTCTTCGGTACGGCTTACAATCCGAAGCTGAGTATGAAGCAGCAGCCGCTGATCAAGGTTCGCCGAATCGCGGTGCATACTCAGTACAGTCAGGAGAAGGGTGATAATTACGACAGTAAAATTGCGGATGCCGCGCGTCCTGAGGATCTGGTGAGTCCAGGGCGGCCGCTTTATGATATCGCGCTGGCCTATCTCGATGAGCGTATTCCCGATACGTATCAGCCCACGCCTCTGGCCGGCGGCGCGGTGGATCTGATCAACGGAGAGATCACGACAGCAGGCTTTGGCTGCACGACTACGATCTGCCGCGGCAAGACCAATATTCTGCGGAAAGTTTCGATGCGCTACGTGAAGACTTTTCCCGAAGCCAGCATGGTGGCTCTGACCAGCGGGCAGCGTTCGGGTTCCTGCTCGGGCGACAGCGGTGGGCCTGATTTCATAGACGAGGGTGGCATTTTAAGGGTTTTCGCGCTGGTATCCACCGGACCGGATGCCTGTGAAGCCGGACTCTCAGTGGACACTTTGATTGAACCTTACAAAGGCTGGATCGATCAGGCGATCAGCGCGGTGCGGTCCGGTCGCCGGGGAGCGAGCTATACGCTGACGGAATTCTGAGCCTATTGTTCAACATAATAATTATGACCGCGAAGCTGCCAATTCCCAGAGCCATGATTCCATTCCACACAGCCCATTTCTGAAGACCGAGCTGGGCAATGTTGAGGAAGGGATAAGGATACCAGGAGCGCAGGGCGCCGAGTCCCATGATGACGAAGATATAGGCCAAAGGATAAAGCAGCCAGATCACAAAAAAGCGTTTGCACATCCGTGTCTCGGGACGATCCCAGAGCCAGTCGATGACCAGGAACGAAAACGCGCCGGAATGCAGGAAAATATTGGCCACGCTCGCCGCCGGCGACGAGAAATGAATGAGATGATGCAGAAAGAGCCAGTAGATGCTGGTGGTCATCGACATATAAAGGATCAAGGCCCCGCGGGTGCGATCATAGACGCTGCGTGACAGCGGGCGACCCCGCCAGCGCAAGACGGCATCCACGATGAAAAAGACGGCGACGAGCAGATTGCTCTGATTGGTGAAGTAGGAAAAAAAGTTGAACGCCGAAAAGTCGGCTCGCGTTTCCAGCAGGTGAGACAGCATAATCCCCACCGCCGTGAAGATCAAAACGCTGAGCGCAAGACGCAGAGCACGAAGGATGTTCAAACGTTCTCTCCCTTCATTCGTCACGCAAAGGTTTCAAACGCCGCGCGAAAGACCCATTGGATAATCGTGAGGACGATCGAACCGATAATCGCCGGCAACCAGCCGTTGATAGTAAAACCTGGAATCACAGCCGCGGATATCTTGAGCATGGCACCGTAAAGGATGAACCAGAAGATTCCGAGGGTCACGACAGTCAAAGGCAGTGTCAGGATCGTAAGGATAGGCAGAAGGAAATGATTGGCCACGGCCAGCACCAGCGCCGCCAGCAGAGCCGACACAAAGCCGTTGACCTGCATGCCTTTGATGACATGAGACGTCACCATGAGGGCGGCGGCATTCAAAAGCCAGATGATGAGGCTATGGATCATGGTTGTTTCGGACACGCGCATGCTGAATCTCCTGAAAGGGATACCAGCGCTGACATTCCTGCGTTCCGCGACATTTGTAAAGATGCCTTTTAGGCCGAGTTTCCTCGGCCTTTTCGGTACGAAGACTTACTGGCGTTCCACCTTAACATTACTGCTGACATTGACGCCGATGGCGCTTACAGCCTCGCCTTCGGTCTGGGAACCGACGTTGACGGCCACCATGCTGTCCGCAAGTCGGGCAGCCTGGGCCAGCTTAACCGTCAGCTCCGTCTTCACGTTAACTGTCACAACGATACAGTACCAGCCATTCGAGTTGGTCAGTTCCCAGGTCGGTGTCCCACCGACATTGACGCCCGCATAAAGGAGCGTCAGGGACGGACCTGTGGTCTGGGCCTTGTCGAGCAGAGTCGTGCCGGTGCTGCCGACGCTCACGCTCGCATAAATCTTCCGAACCTTTTCAAAACTGACGGGCGGCTCCTGCCCCCAGGCCTTGGCGCATTTGCCAATGGCATCCTTTTCCTTTTCGGTGGGCGGTTCCAAAACCGCTTTGCCACCATCGACGGAACCTGGACCCACAACCGCGGGATCCATGGCATCACCTGAATTCCCGATGAGGGAGGATTGACCAGAACCTTTGGAACCACTCAGTCCAAGAAAGCCTGCGCTGCCACAGCCGGACAAAAGCCCTGCCGCCAGCACGACGAACGAAACGGTGATGCGCATTGTGTGCCTCCAAACGCTTTATGCGGGATTAAATGCAATTTTCAGGCCTTTTTCCCTTGAAAACAGTGGCTTAAAGAGGATGAAAAAAGCTTTTGATGATCCGGCCTTAGGAATTCTTGCCTAAATCTTTCCGCGCGTTAGTGAGGCTTCGTCTGAACTTTAGGCGGCTTCTGTCAAAAAAAACGCCCCCCGAAGTCCGTGGACGCCGGGGGGCGGAAGTTTGGAAGATGCCTGCCTTTGTTGTAAGGGTTCAGGCGGATGGTACTTGAGTGCTCTTCGAGCTGTTCGGCTTGAAGAGCAGGGAAGCGATGATGGAAACGATCAGGATGCCGCTGATGATCATGAGCGACCAGGAAATCGGGAATTTCCCGTCGAAGGCTTCATTGAGCCAGACCATTTTCAGACCGACGAACATCAGAACGAAAGCCAGGCCGTGTTTCAGGTAATGGAACTTATGCATCACGTTCGCGAGCAAAAAGTACATCGAACGAAGGCCAAGGATCGCGAAGATGTTCGATGTGAAGACGATGAACGGTTCCTTGGTGATCGCGAAGATGGCCGGAATCGAATCGACGGCGAAGATCACATCCGAGAATTCCAGGAACGCGAGGCAGAGAAAGAGCGGAGTCGCCATCAGAACGCCGTTTTTCCGAACGAAGAATTCGGGACCTTCGATCTTCGTGGTGACCGGCAGGAACTTGCGGACAAGCCGCAGCATGGGATTTTTTTCCGGGTCCATTTCCTTGTCACTGGTGAAGAGCATCTTCAGACCCGTGAAGAGGAGCAGCACACCGAAGATCACCACCACCGCATGCCAGGTCATGAGCACCGAGCCGATCGCGATGAAGACGCCGCGGAAGAATAGAGCGCCGAGGATCCCGTAGAAAAGGATGCGATGCTGATACTGCGTTGGAATATTGAAGTAACTGAAGATCACGATAAACACGAATATGTTATCGACCGCCAGCGCTTTTTCCACGACATAGCCGGTCAGGAATTCAAGCCCCACCTGTCGTGAGGCCAGCAGGGGATCAAAGCCAGGAATGGCCATGAGCCGCGGATTGCCTGCAAAACTGTGGGCTGCGTAATGCATCAGCCCCCAGTTGAAGAGGAGCGCGAGCGAAACCCACACGACCGACCAGATACCGGCTTCGCGCATCGATATTTTATGGGCTTTGCGGTGAAAAACGCCCAGGTCAAGCACGATCATAAAACCGACAAAACCCAGAAAGATCAGATACAGCCACCAGTATTCAGCGATCGGGAAGAGTTGCATGAAGAATTCCTTTCCAGGTCTTAAGCGGCGCGCAAGTCCCGCAGACGAGCGATACGATCATCAAGAGAAGGGTGACTTGCGAAGAAGCGCATAAGACCCGAGGCGCGACCGCCTTCGATCTGCATGGTTTGCACGGCAGCCGAAGCTGGCTGACCCGGAGGCAGCATCATGTTACGCTTCAAAGCTTCCAGGGCTGCGATCATGTTCTCGCGACCACCGAGGCGGGCGGCACCGGCATCCGCGCGGTATTCACGCCAGCGCGAGAAGGCGGCAACCAGCATCGAACCAAGGATCATGAAGAGAATCTCAAGCACGATCTGGGTGGCATAGAAAATTCCCATCGACGGCGCTTCGTCTTCATCACTGCGGAAGAACTGCGAGGCACCATAAGCGATGATACGCGCCAGGAACATGACGAAGGCGTTGACCACACCCTGGAGCAGGGTCATCGTCACCATATCACCGTTGGCGATGTGCGCCACCTCATGGGCGAGCACGCCGCGCACTTCGCGTGGATTCATGCTGTGCAGCAGTCCGGTCGAGACAGCCACCAGGGAGCGCGACCTGGTCGGGCCGGTGGCGAAAGCGTTCATATCAGGCGATTCATAGATGCCGACTTCAGGCATGGTGGTCAGGCCCGCCTGGCGAGCGATGCTGTGAACCGTCTGCTTCAGCTCAATCAAGCGCTGGTCATATGTATTATCAGGAATGACTTTGACGCCCATCATCCACTTGGCCATCACCCGCGACAGCGCGAGCGAGATAAAGGCACCACCCATACCCCAGACGAGGCAGAAGACAGCCAGGGCTTTCATGTCAAGGCCGTAGGGTGTGAGGTAACGGTTCAGACCAAACACATTGGCAATCACCGATAGCGTGACTATGATCAACATGTTTAAGAGAAAGAAGAGACCGATTCGTTTAAACCATTGCATAGACATCTCCCGTTGGTTGCAGCTGCACATGAAACAGCGCAGTCTCCATCTTTACGGCAGACGGGGGTTATTCCAAAAATGGATAAAATCGAGATACTTTATCGCTTTAAGTGAAGATTGTTTGGTAAAAATATCAAATAAATTCAAAAAGATAGACTTCTTAGATTGTCATCATCCGCACAGTTTTTATCATGAGGCCTTGCGGGGCTGATTAGCCTGCGACCACCCTGGACCGGAGCTTTTGCTTGAACGAACATGACGAACACAGTCTCTCGCGCGAGTTTCAGGAAATCGAAGGCCTCTGCGGTCATGGCAGTATTACTTTACGGCGCATACTGGACCATATCCACGGCCGTGGCGAGGCCATGCTGACTTTAGTGCTGGCAGGGCCTTTCCTTCTGCCGATTCCGCTGCCTGGACTTTCCATTCCCTTCGGCATTCTCATTGTGATCTTCGGACTGAGCCTGAGCACGGGCTGGAAACCCTGGCTGCCGGAAAAATGGGTGCACCATCGCATCCCCGAGGACCTGCTGCGGCGCTTCTGCCAGGCCGCGCGGAAATTCCTGCACAAAGTCGAGCGCTATATCCGGCCTCGTTATCATTGGATGCATCGCAATCGTATGTTCAAAGGCGCGGCTGGCGGGATGATCACAGCGTGCGGTGTGCTTCTCGCGCTGCCTTTGCCGCCCGGAACCAATGCGCCGCCGGCTGCAGCGATCGTGTGTCTGTCCGTGGCTTTGCTGGAAGGAGACGGGCTTTTGCTGGTCCTCGGCTACTTTCTTTTTGCTTTCAACCTGGCATTTTTTACCCTGCTTCCCATCCTGGGCTATGAAGCGATCATGTCCATACTGAGGTCCGGCTTCTAAGCTTTCGTGGCATCTGTTACAATCAACGCAAAGACTCCCGTGATGGAAGGAGATGCCATGCGCTTTTCAGCAGCTTTCTTGGGCCTGTTTTTACTGGCGATGGGTGGATCGGCGAGTGCGGCCGACGGCAGCAGCGGCTGCGGACCGGGCTGGTACATCCTGAAACAAAACACCATGCTGTCCTCGGTGGGCCGGGCGATCACCAACGGTTTTCTCTTCCCCATCACAACGCTCGGGATGACCTTTGGAACATCCAACTGCGCCAAGCACTCGCTGGTGGAGGAGCATAAGCGCAGTCTGCACTTTGCCACCCGCAGCTACGATATCCTGCGCCAGGACATGGCCCGCGGTCAGGGTCGTCACCTGGATGCCTACCTTGCAACCTTCGGCTGCAATGGGCTTGCCAGGCAAAATCTTGCCGGTCAGATGCAGGCTGCGTTTGAACATGAACTTTATCTGACGATCCAGCCTGAGGCCCTTGTGGAATCCACCGCCGTCATGATCCAGGCTTCGCCTGCGCTGCAGTCGTCCTGCTCCTGATATGCCTGGACTTCGGATCCTTGGCCTACTTTTTTTGATCAGCTTCCCGGCAAGGGCGCAGACTTCTGCGCCTTCCACGCATCCGTCCTGGTTGCGCCTTCTACATTATCAATCCACATTGTTGGGCCATTGGCAGAGCAGTATCCGCTCATCAGAATTTTTTTTAAGCCCTGATGGCGAAAAGAATCCCGAGCATGAATGGGAGGCTTTGCTTCGTGCTGCGGAAACCTCGAACGCATCCGCAGTCGCCTGCCGTTTTCCGGCGCGGGTTCTTCTCTATGAAAGATTCCTGCAAAAATCCTGGCCCGCTTCCCTGTGTCCCGACTATGTGGAATGGAAGGAACGCCTTGAGTTTCATTCGATCAGCCTTGTCTATTCCACAGCCTACGCAGGAAACCCGGCTTCGATCCTTGGGCATAATATCCTGAAGTTCAATCGCTTCGATCCAGCGGACGCAGATGATCCCGAGTCCGGCCTCCCGCTTTTGGATTATGGCCTGGGTTTTCTGGCCCGAAATGATCCGACGGATGGTGGCGTTTCCTATGTGCTCAATGGGCTCTTTGGGGGCTATCCTGGTTTTTTCACGCTCCAGCCTTACTATGAGCTGGTGAACACATACGCCTATGCCGAGAATCGCGATCTTTGGGAAGTGGAGCTGTCCATGGCCCCGACTGAGCGCGAACTTTTTCTGGCTCATGTGTGGGAACTCATTCATCAGGCGTCAGCGCCTTATTATTTCACGCATGTGAACTGCTCGACCATGCTGCTGGAAGTTTTGGAAGCGGTGCGGCCGGATTGGAATTTTCGTGAGCGCATCCAAGGCCTCGTTCTGCCCCAGGCCGTGATGCAGACTGTGGCCGCGGTGGTGGGGCATGGTCATGAAAGTTTCTGGCCTTCCCAGAAAAGAATATTTCAGAAACATTGGCAGCATCTGAAAAAAGAGCAGCAGGAAAAGTTTTTGGACTGGCGCGCGCAGGCGCATACGGTGGCGGCTCTTGATGATCCTTTGCTCCTTGATACCATGCTGCATCAGCTGAACCTGCGCAAGGCGGGGTACGAGGCCGATGAGCAGAAGGCGCTGCGGGCCCAGGAGGATCAGATTCTTTTGGCTCGCGCGCGACTTCCTGGAAGCACCCTGGCTTTGCCGGATCGCTCGCAGGCGGGGAATAATCCTTTGGCAGCGCATGGCCTGCATAAGCTGAGCGTTCTGGGCGGCCGGGAGGAGCAGGGGGCGCTTTTTTCGATGCGTTTGCGCTGGGGTCTTCATGATCTTTTGGATGCGCCGCAGGGTTTCAATCCCTACTATCACATTAACTTTTTTGATTTGAGTCTTTGGCAGCGTTCGGATGAGAAGGCTCCTGATTATCGGCTGAATATTGTGGAGCTGATGTCGCTGCAGCCGTTTGAACGCGTGGATCCAGCGGGAAGCTGGGCGGTTATCTGTGGCGTGCATTGCGAGGAGGAGGGGCCGCGGCCCCACTGTCAGGGTGCTTATGGGATCGCTGGGGAGCTGATGGCGAACCGTTCGCTTTTTTATTTTTTGCCGGGGACGAATCTTACCATAACCAGTTTTACTGCCGAGATTCGCGCGGGCTGGTATCACGCCTGGACGGATCATTGGCGTCAGCTGATCGAGTTGGTGCCGAAAAAGACCCTGGAGCGGGACAGCAGGCTTCGTTGGGATTGGAGCTGGGAACAGCGTGTGAGTTTGAATCGATCCTGGCAGGTGGAATGGCGTCTGGCGCGTGAGGAAAGGCTACAGACCTTGCTGGGGCTTGGACAGTTTTTTTAAAGGCCGCAGCCGAAGCCGCGGCCTTTTCAATTAGGGACCTTCGATACGGTAGAGAGCATCGGCCGTCAGAGGACCCTGGATCTCCTGTTTGGAGCCATTCGGCCACTGAACTTCCACCCGACTCACTTCCGTTTCCTGACCCAAACCAAAATAGAGCAGCGGGGCATCCACACTCTGATAGCCGCCGCCGGCTTTGATCTCACGAATCTGGGCCGGACCGGATTTCGGATGAATGATCAGCCTTGCATTCAGGTTCGCGGTATTGCCAGCTTTGCTGTTCAAAGCAAAGGCTATGCTGTGCTGGGCATTGGCGCTTTGGTTTTCATAGATCTGGGGAGGACCTTCCGAACCGTTGCCAATGATATCCAAATCGCCATCATGGTCGTAGTCGATCAGCACGAAGGAGAAAAGGTTGAAGTCGTTGGTCAGGCCCGAGCTGAACTGCTTCTGCACGAAACGACCCTGCTCATTCCGCATGAAGACGTTCCAGCCGAACTCACCCATGCGCACGGCACCTTCCGCATTGAAAATATCGACCCAGCCGTCATTGTCGAGATCGACAAAGCGCGAGGACCAGGTCCAGCCACCGGGATGATCAAAGCGATCCTTGCCCACCTGACCAAGACCACCATCCGCCTGGCCCATATAAAGAATCGCGCGATCGGTCTGCGGCGCTTCCTGGGCATATTTCTCGCGCTTATGGAAGGCGCCTGCGGAACGCATCAGCTGACAGACTTCCAGAATGCGTGGATCAAAGCCGTAACGGGCCTTGCAGTCCGCCTGCTCATCGTTGTTCGTCACGATCATCCACATCATACTCAGAAGGCAGGAGTCACGCTGGTCCGCATCCCCGATCTTCTGACAGTCGCGCACATCCAGGTTTTTAATGCGATGGAAGGGAATCAGATGATCCGCGCGACGGTTGCGCTGGCAGTTCACGCGATAATCTGGGTCTTTGATGCGGTCGCAGTATTCGACCTTATCCTTGGCCTTCTTGTATTCCACGGCCTGAACGCCATCTATGACCTGATTGCCGAGGTCCTGCTTGGCTGCGATGGTTCCTGTAATGAGAAGATCCATGCGCAGATCGTTATTGATATCGGCGGTATCGACCGACATCGAGAAATAGGGGGTCGGGAAGCCTGTGATGCCAGGAGCCTTCAGACGACGGAAGCTGCGATCCTTCTGACCGAAATAAAGATAATCCGGTACCACGAAGTCATTATTTTCATAAAGGTCGAGGAAACCATCACCGTTGATATCACTGACGATCGAAGCCATGGTTTCGCCATCATCTTCATCCTGCATGGCTTCGAAAACAAAGCCCTCGGGCTTGTTCCAGGTGATCCCGTTCTTGCGGCCGTCACCGAAGGCCCGGAAACCGGTTGCTATGCCCAGGACCATGTTGCCGTTGAAGATATCAATGCGGCCGTCGCCGTTCATATCGGCAAAGGCAGGAGCGACAGTCAGGACGCCATCACCATTCGGAACAGAGACCGCTTTGGTATCGAAGCGGCCCTGATTATTCCGGATCCAGTAATTTCCGCGTTTAAAGGTGGTGAAGAAAAGGTCCGGCCAGGTATCACTGTCAAGATCCACAAAGGCCACTGCGAAGACGCGTGCGCCCTGCAAAGCTTCGAGCGTCAAAGGCACTTCCACAAAGCGGCCACCGATATTGCGATAGACGAGCGGACCCTGATCACTGCCGAGAGCCACATCCACCCAACCATCCTTGTCGAAGTCACCGGCTGTGGTGCCGCGGCCGACCCAGAAAGGATCCGGATAGTCCCGCAGGGTATACATGAAGCCGCGCTTGATCCCAAGATCCGGGCCTTCGTGCTGAACGAACTTGCCGTTGCCGTTTTGTTTGGGAAAGAAAGGCACGCGTGTCAGGCTTGTGGACCCGGCTGTGATGGTTTCCGCGGCCGGCAGACTTGTGACGACATCCGCCTTGGCTGCCAGGGCATTCACGACGGGAGCCGCAGGGGCTGTGGAGCCGCCCGCGGTCATGGCCCGATAGTTTTCGATATTGGGGTTCATATAGAATTTTTCATGCAGGGTCGGCGCCAGCAAACCAATCGGAATGATCGCGATCCAAAGACCGGCGGCGATGTAAAGAGCCCAGCGGCGCGAGGCACTTTGCCAGGTGATCATGAAGGAATAGAAGCTGTAGATCCCGAGGCTGAGGAGCAGGACCATCGAAACGTTCTGAGGAAGGCCAGCCGAGAAAAGCGCGTTGGTCAGCACCACATCGAAGGCCATGGGCACGGGAAGGATAAGACCCACGGTCGCCGCGATCAAAATGGGACCGATCCCGCTCTGGCCCTGGAGAGCATCCAAGGGCACGAGGTGACTCAAGGAAGCGCCGAGAAAACCCGCGACCAGCATGAGGGGAGCGGTGCGGATGAAGATGGTGCTCAGCTGGCGCCAGAAGTCTTTCAAAAGTCCGACGAAGCCTGAGACGAAAGATTCCTTGACGGGCACAGCGCAGGATTCCGCCGCGAGTCGGCTTTCGAGCTGCTGAAGATCCTTGACCGGAGCATCCTGCAGCCAGCGTGCGAGCAGGGGAACTCCGATCATGATGACAGCCAAATTAAAGAGGACTTTGGTGACGGCCATATAAAAGGGTAGGAGCGAGAAAGCCATCGTCAGCACCACGACGTTCAAAGTCGGTGATGCGAACATCAGAGCCAAAGCCATTTCAATGCGCCTGGAACGCAGAACTCCTTTGAAGACGGGCGCCGCGCAGTTTACGCAGACACCGAGCGGGGAACCCAGAATCATTCCGTAGAAGGCACTCCGAAAGCGCCCACCCGGATTGAACTGAAGATAACTGAGCCAGCAGGACAAAAGCGCGGCCAGGGCTATGCCGAACGCCATCCCTTTTTTATTATCATTGGTCCAGTTCACTGTCGTATAGGCGATTTTTTTCCATAAAGGATCATTGGCCGTGACTTTTAAAATGGGCCACATGGCAATGGTATCGGCCACGCTATGATTCTCGGCGACCATGGCCTTCCTATTGAGGTCCGGGTAGCGCGAGAAATACCCAAAGGTGACGACGAGTGTGACCACCGCGAGCGTGGCCAGGATGAAGCGTATCCTGTGAGTCAGCACGGTTCCATCTCCTAAGCTTTTTATGGTCCCCCAATTGTAGCAAAGAACGCAGGGATCCGCACCCCGCCCCCTGAAAGGGTGGAGTGGAATCCCGCGTTCTGGATTGAATTGCTAAAAATCACATTTTGTGGAAGGGAATCGCGTTGGTCATGTCGCGGGCCCGGTTCTTCACGCTGTCGCCGACGATTTGATTGCAGCGGCCGTTGTCAAGATCGTCTTTCCGGCAAACTTCGGCAAAGTAGAGGTTATTTTCTTCGACAAAGATGGTGACATAGGTATTGATCGTTTGATCGCCGATTTTCTGCGAGTAGTTCATCTCCACGGTCTGGTCGATCAGCGTCTTGCCGAGTTTGAAGGTGAATGCATTCAGGGGTGGAAACCAAAGAGCATCCAGTTCAGCAAGTTCCGCGGCATTCAAAGGTGCGGCGGGAGGCGATTGAATCGCGCGATCGGCATTGATCTGGGTCTTGATAGCATCCACATCGGCCTTGGTGAAACGCTTGGTGCAGTTGGCACCGGCATAGGAGATCACCTTGGAGCTGGCGTTGCCATCGGCGGTGAAATCATATTGCACGACAACGCTGGCCTGCAGAAAGCCAGGCTGGTTGACACAATCGCTGACCCATTTGCCGACGAGAAACGCGGGATCGGTGGTGGGACCATCCACCGCGGTTTCTTCCGCTGGCGCTGCGCCCTTATCCGTGGCTTGATCGGCCGTCGCCTGCTCGGGAGTTGATTCTTCGGAAGAGCTGCTTTTCTTAGCGCAGGATACAGCCAGTGCGAGAACCAGACCAAGGACAAGGTTACGATGAAGCATGTTGTTTCTCCCAGTGTGCAGCTCTTGAATCTTTATATGCTGTAATATTTTGCAAGAAATGGGCCACCTTACGACGTTCCGGAAGACAAGGACTTGGCCTCGCAAGGGCTGCGCTCTGTCCAAACTCTGTTCGACAGTGTGTTGGGAAACTGGTCAGCCGGCGAGCGAAACCCGATGACCGGGCGGCAGAATCAGAACGAAAGTGGTGTGGCCGGATTCATTCCGATAGGAAAGATCACCCTGCAGTTGGCGGGCGAGACGCTGGGAAATGAAAAGGCCTATGCCTTTGGCCGTCTCACCTTTGGTTGTGAAGCCGCGCTCGAAAAGATGCTCGCACACGTGAGCGCTCAGAGGCTGGCCCCCATTGCTGACATGAATTCCGACCTGCCTCGTATGCGGGTCCACGTTCAATGAGATTTGGATCCAGCGTTCATCAATCGGCAGATCCGCGACAGCGTCCATGGCGTTATTGATGAGGCACAGCAGAATATGCTGGATGTGGGAACTGACCGAGAAGACTGTCATCGGCCTCAGATCCATCCGCATGTCAATGCCCAGGCGCCCCGCGCGATTGCGAAGGAGGCTCCAGGTGCGGTCCACTGTTTGCTTCAGATCAATGATGTGCTCATCCATTTCCTGGCGACTGAAAGCCAGTATGCTTTCCATAAGCTCCCGGCTATGCCCCGCGGCTTCGGCGAGATGCAGATAGCTTTGGCAGAGGTGCAGCATTTCACTGACCTCCTGCATTTCCGGGACGGACAGCTGACCCATGCTGCGCCAGAGGCCTTTGGCCTGTTCATGAGATAAGGGGAGCTTGCTGATCAATGTTCGGAGATAAAGCAGTTCCTGGCTTCCGGGATGATCAGGGTTGGGCGGCATCAGGATATCCAAAAGCTCCTGGGTGGGGCGCCCCTCGTTTTTCTGACAAAGCTGCTTCACCAGAAGATCCCGCTGCATGGGCGGCAGCGGCAGAAGACGACCGACCTTCTGCACTCTTTCTTCAGGCTGTCGCAGATCCTCGGCCACGCGTTGATGAATGCTGTGCCATTCCCGGGCCAGATCGCCGACAACCTCGCCCAGCTGGGACATGCGATCCTGATACTCCTGCATGGCGAGTCGATGATTGTCGTCATAGCGCACGAGGATGTTCCGGACGCGCAGGCGCAATTCATCCGGCACCAGAGGCTTGGCCAGGTAATCATCAGCACCGAGCCCGAGGCCGAGCAGCCTGTCCTCTTCATTGGCGCGCGCGGTGATCAGAATGATCGGAATCTCGCGCAGCCTGTCCTGGCTTTTCACATATTTCATCACATCTTCGCCGGACACGTCGGGCATCATAAGATCGAGGAGAACCAGATGCGGATGCAGGACTTCAATCTGATGGATCCCGTCCTTGCCGCCGGTCGCGATCATCACCCGATAGCCATCGCTCTGCAAAAGATCCTGAACCACTTCACAGTTCAGCTCGTTGTCGTCGATCACGAGTATGGTGAAGCGCGCGGGATTCGCAAGAAGCGTGATGCCGCCTGCCCCACCGCTCTCCGTCTCCATGGATTCAGCCGCAGCGGCCCCAGGAAGGGCCGTCAAAACCGGAGTTTCCTGGGCGGGATGATCGGCCGCCCGCTGCTCCGGTATCCAGATCTTGAAGGTGGAGCCTTCGCCTAATGCGGATTTGACCTCGATGCGTCCATGCATGAGCTCCAGAAGATCCCGGACGATGCTGAGTCCAAGCCCGGTGCCTTCATAGGAACGGCGCGCATCATTCTGAAGCTGAGAGAATTCATCGAAGATCTGCGCGGTCTTATCGGTCGGAATGCCGATGCCCGTGTCATGCACTTCGAAGTAAAGACCCTCGGCATCGGTCTGCATCAGAAGTTTCACCTGATTCACAGCATCGCTGCGCGCGAACTTGAAGGCGTTGCTCAGAAGGTTGCGAACGATGGTGACGATCTTTTCCGCATCATGCATGAAAACCTGATCCAGATTGATCTGGTTATGCAGGATGAACTGCACCTGGGGATGCTTGAGCCGCAGGCCATCCACGATATCATGAATGCGCCGCACCCCTTCGCCCAGAGTGAATTTTTGAACGTGCAGCTGCAGCTCACCCCTTTTGGATTTTGCAAGATCGAGGATGGTGTTGACCTGATCCCGAAGCGATTCCGTCAGACGCGTGATCTTCAGCACCTGCAGCCGCAGCCGGTCGCTGATGGGACCGTACTGGCCCTTGCTGATCAGATTCAAAAAGCCCAGGATGCCGTGCACAGGCGTCCGCAGTTCATGCGAGGTGTTGTGAAAGAAGAGCGTGCGGGCCCGATCTTTTTCCTCAAGCTCCCGCGACAATTCCTCGGCTCTGCGAAAGGCTGTCGCGGAACGCTTGGCCACGATCTGTGTCTGACAGATCATAAAGATGGCTGTGCCTATTTCAATGCCCATGGCGGAAAAGGTGGTGTTGCCAAGGTACCAGAAGAGGCTGGTGATCCCGCTCAAGGAAAGCGCGCAGTTGCCCAGGAGCGCGATGTAAGCGCCTTCTTTTCTATGAAAGGCGGCGCGAAGCACGATCCAAAGACAGGCGAGGCCGCAGATGAGGCTATGGGCATAGAGCAGCATCACCAGATATTCCATCTGCAGCGTGCTTGTGATGATGAAGATGCCGGTCAGAGCCAGAGCTGAAATCCAGCTGATACGTGCGAAGCGGGCCGAGGCATGCTCAGGGAAACAGGCGGCCGTGAAGCGATAGAATCGGGCCGAGGAAAGGCCCAGTGTAACGTATACGATATCCCAGATCAGTTCCCAGCCCCATAGCGAATCGAAGAGAACGAGGCGTCCGCCCACGGCAAAGGTCAGGCTGCGCACGAGCATGATGCTCGAAAAAATCGCCAGCTCGCGGGAAGCCTTGTCTTCAGGGCGCCGCAGAAAAAGGCTGACGCTGTGCACGAAGCAGAAGAGCATGATGCCGAGCAGGACCATGGCATTCATGAGTTCGCCGCGGGGAAAACCTTCGTCTTGGATATAAAGGGCGGGCGGCTGCCAGAGTCCACCCCAGTAATAATGAAAGTTACTGACCTGGATGAGGATATAAAAATATGCCTGATCATGAATGGCGAAACCCGGAGTCAGGATGCTGCTGATCTGAGGTTTTTCCTGAAGCGGTACCGTTGCCACCTTGCCCAATTCCAGGAGGGGCAGGTCATCCACCGCGTTTTCATCAAACGCAAACAATTGACCCGCGACATAAACCTGCGGCAAAGCAAAGGATACGCGACAGCGCTGACAGGGGCTTTGCACCCGAACCATATAGGATCCAAAGCCGAGATTGGATATTTTGCTTTCGGTAAAAGCGCGGAAGGGCTGGCCTGGTTTAAGAAAGCCTCCGCCTTGCTGATGAAAGCGCTCCCGCGCTGCGGCCGGCCCGAGCAGCTCGTTCGGGAAAAAGCGCCAATCTCCATAGATTCGCAGCGCGTCCCGGCCGTTCCAGTCACGCAGGTCCACTTCACCCTGCACTGCCTCACGAATGATCGCGGCCGTCAGAGACTGCGGCAGGATAAAAAAGAGTATGAGGAGCAGAATGCGCATGCCACATCCAGGGTAAAAAAGCTTCCCTGGGTGATCGGCAACCTCATGAAATAATAAAGAGATTTCGAAAAAAGAAGGTAATTTTGAAAGATTATGCCAGAAAAATCAGGGACTTCGACGATCAACCGCCCGCCAGCTGGAGCTTCCAGCCCTGCTCCTGGAAATAAGCCAGAGCTTTGTCTTTGACATCGCCCTGAAATTCCGCGCGCCCGTCCTTGAAGGTGGCCCCACAGGCTGAGCGCTGCTGTATGGTTTTGATGATGGCTTTGACTTCGTCTTCGGTGAAGGGGAAATTCCAGAGGACGGTCACGGTTTTGCCGCCGCGACCCTTCATTTCCAGACGCATTTTGGTCGGACCAGCGGCCGGCTGAAAGGATTTGGTTTTCTCGTCCTTGCGAGTCGAACCTTTGCCTGTCACATAAACCAGCTTGTCCGCCATGGCATTTCCTTAGACTGGAATCTTGATCTTCTTTTCCGCGCTTTGACGGTAAAGAACGGCCTTGTGACCGATGACCTGGACCAGGGTGGCCTTCACGCCATCCGTCAGGCGGCCCATCATATCATGCAGTTCCAACTGATCGTCACAGCGAATCTGCACCTTGATCAGCTCGTGGTAATTCAGGGTGGTTTCCACTTCACGCAGAACCGCTTCTGTTACGCCGTACTGGCCGATAATAACCACGGGATTCAGGTGATGGGCCTGTCCACGAAGATATTTGATCTGCTTGCTTGTAAGTTTTTTCATCGCTTTGTTCCTCGATAAGGACCCTTGGTTTAGCTCGAACCCGTCAAGAATGCAAGATTAAAGCAGCACGAAAAAATCCAAATCCGCGGTGGGCAGGAAACGGCCATCATCAATCTTTTCGTCATCCAGATCGCGGCCACTCACGACCTGATAAAGAACGCCAATCCCAACGCGGAAGCCAACTTTCGGGCCACGCCACTGCTGCGAGAGGCTGCAGCCAAAGCGATCGGCGCGCAGATCGGCCAGATCAAAGCGAGCCACATGAGCGGCCAGCACCAGGGTTTCCGTGGGGGTCCTTTGAATTTCGCCAGTCAGTTCAAAACGCTCCTGCGCGAGCCCCAGGAGGGACTGCAGAAGAAGCGAGCGGTGCGTGATATTGTAATTCTCATGCATACGGCTGCCGTCTTCACGCCTGGGATGACCGTTCTCGTCGCGCGTATCATAGTCGGCGTCGGGATACTTTTTCTTCCAAAGACGGCGTTTGCCATCGTCACTGAGTTCGACATCGCCCTTGCCTGAACCAGCTTCCCAGGAACTGTGAACGATCAGGCGCTCCGATACTGCATGACTGAAGACAAGGCGGGGCCGTACACCGGTCACATTGAGTTTGGCGAAATTATCCTTCTGCGAGCCCCAAAAAAGCGAGTCGCGGTTCATGCGCACCAGATCAAGGCCGAGCGAAAGACTTTGCCGCCCGTTCTGCCACACTTCACCGCGTGCGAAAAGATTGGTGGCACCCGCAACGAACGCCGGCAGATCCACGCCGATTCCCATGCGGGGCGTGAGCCCGTATTCCGTCTCGGGTCCGATCTTCCAAACACCATCGGGAACGTAACCGCTGGTCGTTTTGCTCAGCAAACTTGAAAGCGGCGCCACAGGTTCATTTTGAGCCAGGGAAGCGGTTGCAAATCCCAAACAATAGCTTATGATAAGCGCCGTCATCGGCCCCTTCAAAAACGACTGGGGGAAGACAGCTGAGGGTAAGGTTGCGATTCTCTTCATTGCGGTCCGCCTGCTCGGTTGTTCGCGCACATTTGCCTTATTACTTGAGAGAGCCAAAGGGAGCAAGCAGTTTGAGCACGCAAGAACGAATCACGCCGCGTAAATTGAAAGGCTTCCGTGACTATCTGCCGCAGCAAGCCAGCCTCCGCAAGCGCATCCAGGATCGCATCTATCAGAAAGCCTTTCAGGCCGGCTTTTTGCCGATTGATACCCCCGTCCTTGAGTATGCGGAAACTCTGCTTGGAACCGGCGGCACCGATACGGATAAAGAGGTCTATCGCTTTGAAGACCACGGTGAACGTATGGTGGCTTTGCGCTTTGATTTGACCGTTCCCTTCGCGCGCTTCGTGGCGGAAAATTATTCCGAACTCGTGTTCCCCTTTAAAAAAGTGCAGATCGGCAATTCGTGGCGCGGCGAGAAACCTCAGAAGGGCCGTTACCGCGAATTCTGCCAGGCGGATCTGGATATCATTGGCGTCGATTCGCTGGCGGCGGATGTGGAAGTGCTGTCGTGCATCATGAGCAACCTCGTCGAGCTGGTGCCCGGTGCGTTCACGATGGCCATCGGTCATCGCATTATTCTGTCCGCTCTTATCAAAGCCTGTCTGCCCCAGCTGGTGGCCGGCGGTGAAAATCGAACGTTGATCGCCCTCGATAAGCTCGCGAAAATCGGCGAGCCCGCGGTCAAAGACCTTATTCTGCAGATCGAAGGCTCGGAGGCTTCAGGCGCCGATCGCCTTCTGAAAGTTTTGCAGGGACGTGATGCCTCGGGTCAAACCGATTTGAATCCGGTGAAGGAACTGCTTGCGGGAACACCCGCCCTGCAGGAGATCAAGCGACTCGAAGAGACCGCCGGACTTTTGCAAAAGCTTTATCAAAACACCAAGGCCAAAGTTCGGGTGGACCTCAGCATTGCCCGCGGCCTTGGTTACTATACGGGGATTGTCTTTGAAACCACGATTGATGGGCTGGATGGTTTCGGTTCCATCTCGTCAGGTGGACGTTACAACGGCCTCGTCTCGCGTTTTTCCACCCAGGAACTGGCAGGAGTGGGCGGATCCATCGGCGTCGATCGCCTGCTGGCCGCTCTGGAGCAGCTTGGCCTGGCTGATGATAAAACCCGCCGTGGTGTATTCATCGCACTGGCCGGTGAAGAGGGTCGGAGCTACGGATTTCAGTTGCTCGCGGAACTGCGCGCGGCGGGAGTCCTGGCCGACATTGCTCTGAAGGAAGGCAAACTCGGCAATCAGTTCAAGTTTGCTGACAAGCGCCAGTACCAGTACGTTCTGACTCTGGGCGGGGATGAGGTGGCCAGTAAAACAGTCAGCATCAAGGATCTCGCCAGCGGTCAGGAAAGAAAGTCCGTGCCTTGGGTCGACGCCTTTACAGAGCTTTCGCAGCTCAGCTGAGCTTGCGCCGCCGGGTGATGATAGGATAACTTGAAATATCGGGTTCTCAACACAAGGAATTCTCTCAGATGGCTATGACGATGTCTTTTCTGAAAACGGTCCGTGGCAAACAGATCGCGGCCGCTCTGGTGCTTATATTTTTGTCGACCATCGCCATCGATCAGGTCACCAAGCGTCATGCTCAGAACAGCCTGATGACTTACTCCCATCCCACGAACCTCGATATCCACAAAAGCCGAACCGTTCCTGTGGCGTCTGTGGGGCGTCCTGAAGCGCCCTATGAAGAGAACGCCTTTTTCATTCGCATGAATTTTCAGTATGAGCGGAACCGCGGCGCTGCCTTCAGCATGCTGTCGAACCTTCCCGACAACATTCGGGTGCCATTCTTTTATCTCGTGACCTTGATCTGCGTGGTCTACATTTCCTTTTACCTGCGCACCCTGCCGATCAACTTTCACCTGACCCGTTTCGGTCTGGTCATGATCCTGGCGGGTGCCATCGGTAACTTCATCGACCGCATCATTCAGGGTTACGTCATCGACTTTGTTTCCGTGGGCTGGAATATTTTCGGCTGGCGGCATGACTTCGCGGTCTTCAACGTCGCGGATATCGCCATCAACGTCGGCATCATCGCCTTCATCCTGGAAATGATCCTGCGTCGCAAGCCTTTGATTGCGGACTTTGACAGTCCGCCTGAAACCGTGATCGTGAAAAGTTAAGTGCGTTCGGCCAGGGCTCGCGGCAGTCGTTCCGCGAGTCGACGGCCAGCTTCCTCCAGAGTCTCCACTTCCTTGCAAAACGCAAAGCGCACGAGTCGCAGATTCTTCCGCGCGTTCTCCGCATCCAAATAAAAACTCGAAATCGGCAGGCAGGCCACACCCACTTTTTCCGTCAGCCAGGCCGCGAATTCCATATCTGGAATATCCTGGATCTGACTGTAGTCCGCGGTGATGAAGTAGGTGCCTTCCGGCGCTTTGCAGGTGAAGCCATGTTTTCGAAGGATGCCGAGGAGCGTATCGCGACGCCGCGTATACTGCTCGCGGAAATCCAGATAATAGTCCTGCCCCAGCTGATAGGCCGCGATCATGCCAGCCTGCAGCGGTGTGGCGGAACAGAAGACGGTGTACTGATGCGGGATGCGGATGAGTTCCGTTAATTTTTTATCGGCGAAGGTGAAACCCACCTTCCAGCCGGTCAGGCTAAAGGTCTTGGCCGTCGAGGAAATGGTGATCGTGCGGTCCCGCATGCCGTTCAAACGCGCGATCGGCAGATGCCGCGCCGGCGTGAAAAACAGCTCTTCATAGACTTCATCGGTGATCACGATAAGATTTTTTTCCTGGGCCAGGTCGGCGAGACTTTGCAGTTCCTGACGATTGAAGACCTTGCCGCTCGGATTATGCGGACTGTTGAGCAGCAGAACCCTGGTTCGGCTCGTCACGGCTGCGCGCAGTTCATCGACGGAAAACGACCAGTCCGGGGCGCGCAGGGGAACTGTTTTCAAAACAGCACCAGCCATGGCAGTGGCAGCGGGATAGCAATCAAAGAAGGGTTCAAAGGTCAGGACTTCATCCCCGGGTCCGCATAGGCCCATAATGCAGCAGAAGATGGCTTCCGTGGCTCCTGAGAAAACGGTGACCTCGCCGGCGAAGTCGTAGGTGAGCCCGTACTGCTCGGCCTGTCTTTTGGCGAGCTGTCGCCTTAATTCTCCGAGCCCCGTGCTGGGGGCGTACTGATTGAAGTTCCCCCGGATTGCCTGAATGGCTGCTTCCTTGATAGCCGCGGGTCCATCAAAATCGGGAAAGCCTTGAGCCAGGTTTACAGCCTGATGCGCGGCAGCCATCTGGGACATTTTGGAGAAGATCGAACTGGAAAAAGCCTGCCAACGCGATGCGAGCATGAGACGTCCTGGGCAAGGGTTGAGCGAGCGGGTGACCGGACCCGCCCCTCAGTGTCCCGAAAAACAAGCGGCGGCGCAAGAGACTCAACGCAGGGAGTAGTAATGGAGCTGCAGGAAGTCTTTCAGCATATCGACGATCTGCGAACCGTGAAAATTCGCCATACGGAATTTGTGGCAGTCACGATCATAGCCGATATCAATCTTTTGGTTGCCCTGAACGACCGTGAAGAGCAGCTCAGGGATGTCCGCACAGAAGGGCTGACCTTCATCCGTGTCCACCAGCTCCGCGCTGCTGATCGACTGAATGTCCTTCAGCATGGCGGCAGTCAGTTCCTTGCCCATGCGCAGGAGCACCCGACGCTCGACCGAGGGCGTGGGCACATACTTTTGTATTTCCACGATCACAGTCCCATTCTGTTCGATCGTGATGGACGAGGACGGGCAGGTGCCGGGGCAGAATCCGCCCGATTGCTTCAAAAAGGCCACGGGCTTCGCGCTTGCGACCGATGCCATAAGGAAAGCGGTGAGGAGGAGGAAGTGTTTCATGGGTTTCATCCTTTGTTCAAAATGTGAAAGCTTTCTCGCTCCTGGTATAACCAAAAGCGAGAAGGCTGCCTAAACCGAAAATTATTTATGCCAGGCCATTCGTGCCAGACTGAACCATCGCTTGGTGGGAAGAACCCATGATAAGCTTTCGGTTTATTTGCCCCTACGGAAAGCGAGGCCTATGGATATCTTAATCGAATGGATCAGGCAGTTTATTGACATCATCCTGCACATGGACCTGCACCTGAACAACTGGATCACGTTCATGGGACCATGGATCTATGTTCTGGTGTTTATGGTTATCTTCAGTGAGACAGGTCTGGTCGTGGCCCCTTTTCTTCCCGGTGATTCCTTCCTTTTCGCATTGGGCGCGATGGCCGCTGTGGAGAACGCATACCTCAGTCTTCCCATGCTGATCGTGCTCCTGTCCGTTGCGGCGATCCTGGGAGATGCCGTAAATTATCATATAGGGAAGTATCTAGGCCCCCGCGTCTTTTCCAAAGACACGGGCGTGCTTTTGAATAAGAAGCACCTGTTCGCTGCCCAGGCCTTCTATGAAAAACATGGGGGCAAGGCCATCATCATCGCCCGCTTCGCGCCGATCATCAGAACCTTCGCGCCGTTTGTGGCCGGCATTGGGCATATGCGCTACAGCCGCTTTCTGGCCTACAATATCGTCGGCGGCCTTCTTTGGGTTTGGAGCTTTCTCATAGCTGGCTTCATGTTCGGGAATATGCCGACAGTGAAAGACAACTTTCACATCGTGATCTTTGCCATCATTTTTCTCTCACTTCTGCCCGTTGCCATCGAAACATGGCGCGGTTGGAAAGAAAAACAGACCCGCGGCGCAGCACTGAACGAACGCTGAAAGCAGGACGTATAAGGGTTTCCCGCGCACCATCCTACCAAAGCGCGGGCCCACTTCCCCCATTCCTACCATTCGGTACTTTTCCAGGGGTCCTTCTGGCCTCCGTATTTTCCTTAACATGATGTTCTCGCAGCGTAATCCGGGATTCCAGAAACCTGGTATGTCTTGTGCTTTAAAGAGGCAGCTTGGACAACCACCACACGACTCGCATGAGCAAGAAGGAGAGCCTGCATGAAGACATCGGTCCCCCTCATAATTTTAGTGGCGTTAAGCCTCTTTGCGGCCTTTGTGCCCGCAACCGAACCTTTGAAAACAGGAGGCGCCATCGTTCCGGGAGATGTGGCCTGGATGCTGTGCAGCTCGGCGCTGGTTCTCTTCATGACGCCTGGTCTTTCCTTTTTCTATGGCGGCATGGTCCGCACGCGCAACGTGATCTCGACCATGCTCCAGAGTTTCATCAGCATGGGCCTTGTGAGTCTGATCTGGATTGCGGTGGGTTTCAGCCTCGCCTTCGGTGATTCGATCGGCGGCTTTATCGGCAATCCTTCGACCTTCTTCATGTTCAAAGGCGTGACCGGCGCAACGCATCCTGATCTTTCCCCGACTGTGCCCCTGCTTCTCTTCGCCATGTTCCAGCTGAAATTCGCTGTCATCACCCCGGCTCTGATCACGGGATCATTTGCGGAACGCGTGCGTTTTACGAGCTACATGCTCTTTATCACTCTCTTCATCGTCTTCATCTATTCGCCGCTCGCGCACATGACCTGGCATCCCAACGGGCTTCTGCGGACTATGGGCGTTCTGGACTTTGCTGGTGGAACGGTCGTTCACATGTCAGCTGGCTTCGCGGCTTTGGCCGGTGCTCTGATGCTCGGTCGCCGCAAGGATCACACGGGTGAAGCGCATACGCCTGCGAACATTCCCTTCATCATCCTCGGAACCGGCATGCTGTGGTTCGGCTGGTTCGGTTTCAACGCCGGTTCGGCTTTGGCTGCCAATGAAACAGCGGCTCAGGCTTTCGCAACGACCAACACGGCTTCCGCTTCCGCGGCTCTCGCCTGGGTTTTCTTTGATATGCTGAAGGGCCGTAAGCCTTCTGCTGTTGGCGCCTGTATCGGTGCGGTCGTTGGTTTGGTTGCCATCACGCCGGCTGCCGGTTTTGTCAGCGTCGGCGCTTCGATCTTCATCGGTGCCTTCTCCTCGCTCGTATCCTCGTTCATGGTTTCGCTGAAATCGAAAACCGCGATTGATGACACGCTCGATGTGTTCCCCTGCCACGGCGTAGGCGGCCTGATGGGTATGCTTTTGACCGGTGTTTTTGCCAAGGATGTGGGCCTTGCTTTCGGTCCCACCAAAACCTTCCTGATGCACTGCCTCGCGCTGGTTCTGGTCAGCGGCTTCTCCTTCTTCGGTTCTTACATTCTTTACAAGATCACCGATTGGATACTGCCGATGCGAGTTTCGGCTGAGGATGAAGAGATAGGTCTGGATCTGAGTCAGCACGGCGAAAGCATGCTGGATGGCGATGCCATTCTGCAAGGACACAGCGAAGTCCATGCCGCTGCTGGTAGAAAAGGCTTTCCTGTCGTGAGCCTGAATTCCCCCGGTGCTCCTGCTTAAGTCAGTACAAAGTAAGCAACCCGATGGCTGCAAGGCCGTCGGGTTGTGTTGTTTTCGCAGTCCGAAGTTTTTTAGAGCAGCATGCCCTTACGTACGGAGTCGGCCTTGGCCTTGCCTTTGAGTTGCTCGACAAGGTTCAGGGCAAAGGTCATGGCGGTGCCCGGGCCACGACTGGTCGTGATATCATTATCCACCACGACGGGTTCCAGCGAGAGTTTGGCATCCCGCAGCTGATCTTCAAAACCCGGATAACAGGTCGCGCGACGACCTTTAAGCATACCGTGCGCACCCAGGGCAATGGGTGCGGCACAGATCGCGGCGACTTTGCGGCTCTGTCCCAGCTGACGCTCGATCAGAGAGGCCACGCGCGGGTCATCGCGCAAAGTGTTGGCACCGGGCTGTCCGCCCGGCAAAACCACGAGATCCCATTCCTTGCTGTGCTCCTGGTCGAAAAGAGCATCAGCCTCGACGGCGATGCCGTGAGCCCCTTGCACCGTTTTATTCTTCAAAGCGAGGGTTCGAACCTGCACATCCGCCCGTCGCAAAACATCGACGATCGTGATCGCTTCGATTTCTTCAAAACCATCCGCCAAAAGAACAGCGACTTGAGACATCACGTACCTCCTGGAAAGACATCCTTATTTCTTTTTGTCTGCCTTTTTGTCAGCAGCAGCGGCTGTGCTGGCGCCGCCTTTTTCGATTTCGAGAGTACCGGTCATCAACGCGAAATGTCCAGGGAAGGAGCAGAAGTATTGGTATTTCTCGCCAGCTTTCAGCTTGCCTTTGGCCACGCTGGTCGAGTCCGAAGCGCCGCCGCCGACGATTTTCGTGTAGGCGATCACGTCACCGCTGGTTTTCAGCTGCTCGCTGTTGGCATCGATTTTCGCAGGATCAGCGCCTGCTGCTGCATAGCGTGGCTGGATGGCGGAAAGTTTGCCGTTCTCAACCAGAACAACGTTGTGGCCCATAGCGGCCGCAGGGAGCTTGCCAATATGTTTGAACTCGATTTTGATTTCCTGGGTGGCGCATTCTGCGGGGAGTTTGACTTCTTTTTTATCGTACTGCATTTGGTCGTTACCGGAGATGGTAACGGTACAGTCCACAGCGTAAGCTGCCTGAGCCATGAGACCAGCAAAAGCGAGAGCCAAGAGGGACGTCTTCATAACGATTTCCTTTCAAGAGAAATACATAGAGTCGTAAGCAGCAAATCTTAGCGACTTTGAAAGGCTTATCGTGCTCCGACCTGCAACGCAAGAGAGTTTTGATGGCGGATTGTGTTCAAGAAGACACAGCGCAGAGTCTGAGGGCCCGCATGGCCTTGGTTTGGAAAATTTACGGCGTGCAAGGCATCCAGGCGGGCGCCCTTCGCGGCATTTAACCGTCTAAAGCCTTTTGGAACTTGCCGTATATTCGTCCTTTTATGGGATGACCAGGCTTTTCTACAGAACAAAAATGTCCAGAAGTACGACGAGGGGCTGTGGACCTTAGTCGTTTCGAGCCTTTAGTCCGTCTTAGGATCTTCTCATTCTGCCCAGACTGAAAATAAATGGGCCGCACGCGGTATTTTACGACGTTAAATTCCTATAAAAATCAGCGCACTAGGCCTTCCATTGTGCAAGCTCTGGACGCTTCTGACCAGGCTTCTATCAATCGCAGCAAGTATCAACCGATAAGTTCTGGAATTCACGTACCACGACAAGTGGCTCGGGGTTTGCTCTGTAACCCCCATCGGCATTTGTGCGTAAAGAGTCGCTGCTTCGCAGTGGTGCGTGCGTCGTCAAACGTCGAGAATTCGATTGATAGTGGGTCAACGAATTCAGGGATTTAGGGCATAAGTTGGAGGTTTTGGGATGTTACATTTGAAGCGCTGGAGTTTGACGGCAGCGACGATCGTACTGATCAGCTGTAGTCCATACAAGAAGTCTGGGTATTCCGGTGGCGAGCAGACAGGTGCCACTGAAAATGAAACACCAGCACCCGGAACTGACAACGCAAATCCTACGCCCGGTATGCCTGGCAAAGCCAATAATCCCGGCGAAGCTCAAAAAGATAACAAGACCTTCCTTGTCTTGACGGATGAGGAAGCTCTTCATGGTTTGAAAGAAGGCGATACCCAGACCAAGATCGTTTGCGATCGTAACGTGGGCAAGACCAACAAAGTGATCACCGCATTCTGCGTGAATAACGTTCGTCCCAAGAGCCTTGCGGAACTCCAGGCTGCACTCGGTTTGGCTTTCCCAGCCAACGCCCAGGGCGGTCGCGGTAACAACGGTGCGGCCGGTAACGGTCCAGCCTTCGCGATCCAGGGTCATTCCTCGTCGCTCGTTGGTAAGTTCGTTTCGGCGATCAACCCACGCGTGATTCTGATGGACCGTACCACCAACGATATCGCCCTTGGTTTCGTTCGCGGTGAGCAGTTCTCGGAAATCGCTGTCAGAAACCCTGACAACACCTTCGATTTCTTCCTGGTTGGTTTCAAGCAGGCGTGTAACTCCAAGCCTGAGCATTGCAGCGCGGGCGAGCTTCTGACCGCCGCTGTGGAATCGAACTGGACTGAGTTTACTCTTTATCAAGACGTCGATCTGAAGAACACGATCGTCGACTGTATGCACTGTCACCAGCCTGATGGCCCACAGAGCCAGAAGATTCTGCGCATGCAGGAACTTCGTAACCCATGGACCCACTGGTTCCGTGATAACACCGACGGTCAGCAGCTGATCGCGGATTATACCGCAGCTTGGGGTACGGATGGTGTGGGTGGTGTACCGGGTAACCTGATTTCCGGTTCGGATCCCCAGCAGCTGGAGAACTTCCTGCGTGGGAACAATATGCTGTTCCAGGAAGCTCAACCCGTGGGTAACCCACGCGCTCAGCAGCCGAACGAGTTCTTGACTAATACGATTCGTACGGAGTTGGCTAACGCTGCTAATAATGGCCGGAGCCCGACTGCTGAGCAATTGAGATTGCGCTTCCTGGCTCGTAAGGCTCTTACATTCCAGAATGCTGCTTCAACGACACCACTCAACGCAGATACAGCTGCGCCCAAGAACTATATTCCGATCCCGTTCTTTGGTTTGAAAGTGGCTGATCCTACTCTGCAGGCAACATTCACTAAGCAGATTCAGGATTTCAAAGCTGGTACTTTGACAGTTGCTCAGTTCAAGGATACTCGTGACATCTTCCCAGCTGACCAGCAAATGTTGGCAGATGTTGGTTTCGCAGTGGCTCCTACAGAGACGCCACAGAACATCCTGGCCCTGGCTTGTGCTCAGTGTCACCACTCGGGTCTGGATCAGAGTTTGAGCCGTGCGAAGTTCAACGCTGTTGACTTCACGAAGATGGCGAACCTGAATGCTGAGCTGGATATTGCGATCGCTCGCTTGAAGCTTGGTTATACTCCTGAGCGTCTGAAGGCTGATGGCATCAAGATTCTTGCTGCTGACGGTTCTCAGGTTGCGATGCACAAAGGTGAGCACCTTCTGACGATGCCACCACGTCGCTTCAAGAGTCTGACTGATGCTCAGATCGACACTTTGGTTAAGTATCTCGAAAGCCAAAAGAAGCCCTAAGGCTTGAATTGAATCTCGATTGAACCCACAGCCCCTCCCATCCGGGAGGGGTTTTTTTATTGGGCAAGGGGTGTGATGGACTTGATCGTTTCCACTAGGATGGGGACAGCAAATCGGCTGAACAATGCGTTTCCCTCATCATCTTCACCAGGGGTTCCATTAGCAACAGCACCGTCCAGGTTGGAACCCCAAGCAAAAACTCTTCCATCTTTCGACAGTGCATAATTTGTGGGTTGGCCGCTAAAATCAAGGGTGGAGGTGATTTGCGTAATATTGGTTAACTTTGCTCCCTTGGAGTCAACAGTCTGGGATGGTTTGTCAGCATTTAGAGCGGAGCTGTTTGAACCGACCCCACCCGTTGTGTTATCACCCCAGCACATCACAGAACCATCTATAAGGATGACACAGGTCGTAAACGATTGTGATCTGACTTGAAGAGCACCCTTAGGCAAATCAGCTACGCGGAAATAAGGTGCAGCCTCGACACTCGAATCCAGCACTTTAGATTTCGGCATAACAGATTTGTTGCACCAAACGCTGCCTGTGACATCAAGCAGGCAGCTTGCTGATCCATTGGGGGCAGGTTGGATTGAATTAACACCTTCGGCTTGGGTAAGCCTAAATTCGCATTTACCTCCGCTGAAGGTGATTCCGCTACAGGGGTCTGCTCGATCGACAAATTCCTTAAGTTGGGCTTCACGCCAGGTTTTGGGCGTCGACTCTTCCGGCATGAAGCGATAACTTGCATTCTCATCATAAACGATCGACCAGCAATGGATCTTTTTGGATTCCAATTCAACACAGCTACTGCCGAATCTTTTAACTTTTTCGGGGAACTTCATTGCCGTTTGCAGATTGATATCTCTACGCGAAGGATAATTATCCTTGCCGATGACAGTACCCCAGCAGGCGACTTCGTCGGACTCCAGTAATGCACAGCTGCCAGCAATTTCCTTCGCTGCCAAACACGAATCCTTGGACTTAAAATACCCACCCTGGCAGGTATGACTCAACAAAACCTTCTCCGCCTGCCCCTTCTCCAAACGACACTCATAACGCCCTTCGCCACGCTGCAAAGCCAGATTATCCGTCCACTTCGCACCCACGCGATAGGCATTATCACAAAGCTTCGGCACGCAGGAAACGGTCGCCGGATCAAAATCCTCATCCTTCGCACAGCTGCGACGCACAGTCAGATTACACTGGCTCTTCGCCTCGGCTCCGGACTTGTCGTGGTACGAATCCAAAACGGACAACTCGACTTTGTAAGTTCCTTCATCCACATTCTTGATATTGAACGACGAAGGTAAAACCAGAGACTCATCCAGAATATCCTTCGCAAAAAGGCTCCGCACTTTCTCATTCTGAGCATTATAAAGCGCAAGATCCACCTTGTACCCATTCAGCTTCCCAAGCGACTTCTTCACCTCGACCAGATTATCAAGGCTATCCGCCGCCAGCAGCCCATTCTTCGGGCACTTCAGTCCCATGATTAAAACGCCAGGCGCTTCCAGTTCCACTTTGTGAATGGTATCGGTCGCAGCCGACGCATCCAAAACAAGATCAGCCGACAGCGGCGTATCACCGGAAATCTTCGCTTTCACCCGCGCGGCGCCCACTGGCAAAGCCACACAAGCTCGCGCGGTTAGAGTCAAAGCTTGATTGTTGCTGGTCCCCTGATACTGAACCTGCAGCTGAGCCAGCTGCTCACGGCTCAGTTCAACCCCGCCAGGGTTGGTGAATTTCACAAGAACCTTATCCTGCGTCCGGCCATTGATATCACACTGAACAGCCAGCGTATCATGCCGGTTGTTCAGGGAATAGCAGCCCGCGAGAAGCAGCATACTTACAAATAGAGTGGAAGTCTTAAGCATGTTCAACTCCTCAGGGTGCTTGAATAAGAGTGGCGTTGATTTCATCCGGAATCCCTTCACCAAGACCCGAACCACCGACTGTGCCATTACCCAGGCGGCCGAACTGATTATTACCCCAGCAGGAAACCTGGCCATTGCTATGCACGCCACAGCCGTGCCAAAAACCAACGCCCATGGACTTAATATCACGAAGGACGCCGCCGTCCGCATTCTGAATATCTTTCACCTGAAGGCGCGGGGGGCGGGTGTTGATGAACACGTTGTTCACGCGCTCATTTTCATAGGCGTTCGGGCCGAGCTGACAGATGGGCTGACCATCTTTCTTCAGCACGCACTGAATTTCACCGTTCAAACCCACTTCCTGGGTCACTTCAAAGAATTTTTTATTCTCTTCGGCGATCGTCATCACCCGCGGTATGTCCGGTACGCCATGAGCGAAGTTCCATTCGAGATTCTGCATGCGATCGGTTTTCAAACCCCAGCAGTAAAGTCGGTCATCGACCAGCAGCGCACACTTGCCTATCGACTGCGAGCTGATGGAACGGGCCGGTGCGGGCAGTACCACCGGGATCACTTCAGCCACATTTTCCGCTGTGATGGCGGCAAGGTCAGAACCCAGAGCCGAACCCTGACAGAAGACCGAACCATTGATATCAAGTCCACAGATCTCACGATCCGAAACGGCGAGCTGCTCGATTTTCTTGTCTGCGAATATGCGATTGGGATAAAGCCAGTTGCCAAACTGCAGAGTTTGACGGCGGCTCAAAAGATCCTTGCCCCAGCACAGGGCCTCTTTCTGATCATTCACAACGCAGTAGGTGTCGTGATCAGGACCACCACCAACAGTAAGGAACTTCACGCTATGCAGATCCGTGCCATCCGCGTTCCGAACAAATTGCGGTTGACCCTGGACTTCATACTGAACAAAACCATCGGCATCGACGGTCTTCGGCAGATAGCCCCAGCACTGCACGCGGCCGGAACTGAGAAGCGCACAGGAGGAGACGCTGCTGACAGCGACGGAGACGGCCGCTTCAGACAGGGCGAGCGGCGGCTGAGGACCCAGTGCTTTACCTGAGCTGCCCACGGCTTCACTCGGTCCCAGGGTATCGAAGACATTGTAACCCCAGCAGCTGACGTCACCATTTTCCAGGACGGCACAGCTATGATTCAGACCAGCGGCCACTTGAGTGGCGCCGATGCAGGAGGCGCGGGATTCAAAATAACCGGCATCGCAGCTGGCATCCGTTGCGACTTTGACAGGAGCACCGGCCTGCAATTGGCAGGTGAAAAGAGCGCTGCCTTTTTTATTGGAGAGAGTATCGTTCCAGAATTCACCGACGCGATATTTATTCTCGCAAAGAATCGGTTTGCAGCTCACCGTTTCGGGGTCGAAGCTTTCACCGGCACTCGCGCAGCTGCGCTTGACCTGAAGCGGACACTGCGAAGCCACGAGTTTGGCTTTGGCGCTGTTGCCGAAGAAGCTGTCCTGAATATTCAGATTCAGCGTGTATTCACCTTCCTGCAGGGCTTCCAAAGAGAGCCGGCCGGGAAGATCAAGAGCCTTCTGGCCAAAATCCTTGGAAAAGAGGCTGCCCAAATCGCGGCCGTTTTTATCGGTCACGGTCAGCTGCAGCTGAAGATTCTGCAGATTGCCGACGGCCTCTTTGATATCGAGTCTTGGCGCCAGCTCGTCATTGGCCAAAAATCCCTGTTCGGGACAGGGCCATTCCAGTTTGATGAGACCGCGTTCACTCAACGTCAGATCCCGGACAGTCGCCTCGCCTTCAGCTTTCAATCCGTCTTCAAAAGCCACCCATTCACGCACCGAGATCACCCGCACGGACAGCCGTCCATCCGCCTTGGGCAAGGCAAGGCAGCCCGCATAGGTCAGCGTTAAGGCCTCGACGCGTCCATCTCTATGAATAAACTCGGCGGTTGTACTGGCGCGATCCTGCTCGGAAAGCGGCGCCAGACCTGGGCTGAGCAGGCGGACGTATTCGATCTCTGGATTCACATCTTTGAGGCCACAGAGGACTTTGATATCCTCCACCCGATTGGAAAGGGTGCACCCCGATGTCAAAATTTGGCTGAAGATCAAGGTGCTTAGGTATTTCAAGACGGTCCGAACACGCATGAGGCTCTCCTCAATGGATACGGGAATTTAGACTAGTTGATTCCAGTTAGCAAGCTAAATATGCATATATGGCTTAGTTTTATTTGTAAGCAATTTTAGGTGGTTACGGAGACGTTATGGACTTTAAACGCTACCGCTGTGATATCCAGGTTCGTTTTCGGGATATAGATGGGCTTGGGCATATCAACAATGCTGTCTATCATTCCTATATCGAGATGTGCCGCACCCAATGGCTGGACGATGGTCTCGGGTGTGGCGTCTTTGCCAAGGGACAGAGAGTTCCCATTATCCTCGCGCGCACAGAGATGGATTATCTGAAACAGGCTCACCTGCATGATCGCATTTATGTGGAAGGCTTCATCTCGCATATCGGCGAGAAAAGTTTTCATCAGCGCTATGAAATCAAAACGCAGCAGCACACCGTAGCCGTCGCCAAAGCTGTTCTCGTCTGGTTTGACTTTGACAGGAATCAGAGTGTGCCTATTCCTGAAGATAAAAGGGTGCTGATGCGCGAGTACATGCCCGCTGAATAGTTCCCTTCACAATGTGAATACCGACATGGGTATTCACATCCGATACCCCGCCTTACCATAATTCGACTAGCGCACATATTACGTACATATTTGAGATTATTGAGAAAATTTTGCTGCGACTTGCAATAAAACTTTTTCATCTTCGTCTACCTTCGCGTTCGGTGATTCCAAAAATATAAATTTATGAAATGGAAACGGAGTAAACCTATGTTCAAACGAGTACTTGCTTTGTCGCTCACTGCAGTTCTGGCATCGACGAGCGCACTGGCTGCGGGTCCTGAAAGCACGGATGCAGAACAACTTCAGGGTGTTGTCACGGGCGCCAAAGACACCCTGTCGGCTTTGAAATTCAAATTCCAAGGCGTTCCCGGTATCAGCTACCAGGGCCAGGCCGTAGTTGTTGACTTGGGTACAACCGCCAATGCTTATGACAAAGAGATTCTCGAAAAACAACTTCCTCGCATCGAAAACTACCTGGTCAACGCTGGTCTGAAGCTGGGTGACGCGGCTCTGAAGCTGCCCTCGAATGAAGGCGTGACGATTTTCTATCAGGGCTGCGCCGAGACTTTGCGTGCGCAACGCCAGGTCGCAGTCGCCCAGGGCAAAGCCAAGTATAGCCTGAACTTCACCACCGATGACTTCAGCTCAGTCCTTGCCGACATCGAAGACGCTCTGGCTGTGAGCAACTGCCGTTAATTCACCTTGAAGAGGGGTCCACCATGGGTCTTGTTACCTCGATCCTGCTCGCGGCTGCCGCGGCGCAACCGTCGTCAGCCTGGGTTGAAAGCTGTAAAAAAACCGAAGCCGCTGCCGCCAGCTGGAACACTTACAAGGCTCTGGCCACTCTTGTGGACCTGGAATGGAAGAATGACCTGGAGCATTGCCAAAAGCTTGAAACCGCTTTGAAAAAAGCCCAGGTCATCGACCTTCGCAACGAATCGGTCCAGGATCTGACGCCCGTTTTCGCCTTGGAAAGTGTGACTCAGCTTCTGGCCAGCAACAATCAGATCAAGTCCATCGCGGGCATCGAACGATTGAAGAATCTTGAGCTTTTGGACCTGGGAAACAACCTCATCGAGGACGTTAGCGCACTCCCGGCGCTGAAAAAACTGAACCAGCTGCGCCTTGCCAAGAATGAAGTCAAGGACATCAAGCCGCTGTTAGGCATGCCGCAGCTTGAAAAGCTTTCCCTGGCCTATAACAAGCTGCGGGATATCGAGGGCCTCGGGTCCCTGCAAAAACTAAACTATCTGTCCCTGGCCAGCAACAGGATCGAAAGCTCCGAAGCTTTGAAGAGTCTGAAGAATCTTCAGGTGCTGAACCTTTCGTTCAATGTGGTCTGCTCGCCCAAGTCCTTCGACGGATTTGCGAGCAAGGACATCAAAATTATCGGTCGTGATAACCAAAACTGTAAGGATCGTTCATCATGAAACGCCTCTTTCGCCTTCTCTTCGTACTTCTAAGTCTGGCCGGCTTATCGGCAAGCGCCATGGCACAGGATCTGACGCCGGAAATGGCCAACCAGCTGAAAGAAAGAACATTCAGCATCGCAGCCAAACTTCAGCAGACCAAGGTGGGAATGGCTTCTTTGAATGCCTCGGTCCTTTCCCCTCAGGAAAATAAGCTCCTGAACGAAATACTGCCCAAGGTGGAACGACTGCTTTTGGATGCAGGCGATCTTTTCGGCAAGGCCGCTGAGAACCTGCCCGGGGAATTCGGCCAGGACTGTCTGCGCCAGGGCTGCAAGAAATTGCGTGAGGCTCTGGATTTTGTGAAGGATGGCAAGCGCCTCGTCCGTCGCAACGCGGAGCTGACCGTTTATTCGGACCTTCTGGAAGAAATCAAGGACGATATCAAGGATGCGATCCAGGATGTCGGCTGCCGCAAAAGAATTTTCGGTGGAGGTAGCCCTTGGCATGGAAAAAAGTTTCGTTCGGAGTATTCGACTCCGAACGGACAATGGGTGAAGGGATCCACGGAACTCAATGGGGATAATGGGTCCTACCAGACATCCTCGGGTCAAAGCGGTTCTTTTTATTCCGTCACCTATCGTGACAACGGTTCGATCGCGGAAGGATACTGGCGCTTCAGCAACGGTGGAACAGGCTGGTTCTCGTTCACGCTGAATGCAGATGGCCGCTCGTTCCATGGCAACTGGGGCGATGGCACCAGTATCGGTCAGCTGCAGAAGGGCTCGTGGAAGGGCCAGCTTTAAGTCGAAAAATAAAGCAAGCTGTTGCAATTTTTTTGAAGTTCACACGTCTCACTCAGCATCCAGAAGATGGATGGTTTTTTTAAAGTTCACTTTTGAAAGAAGGTACACACGCATGTTCAAGAAGGTAACTCTCGCTCTCGGTCTGATCGCTATGTCGGCTCCTTCGATGGCCAACACCCCTTCGGCAGCCAAGCTGATGAGCCAGGCCGCTCAAACTGCACAGGCCACTGTCGGCGGCATCAAAGCCAAGTGCGCTCCTCTGGTCAGAGAAAACGCCAATGACCTTTTCATCCTTGACGTTCTGATTCCAGAAATCGAAGACCGCCTGCTCCAGAGCGAGCAGAACTTCAGCGAAGCCGCTGATCTGCTCGACGTGAACGCTAGTGACTTCAACGGTCGCCGCGCTTTCCGCGCTGGTTGCCTTGCAACCGCCCGCGCTGCTCTGAAACTCGGTACCGCCAAAATCAAGTCGGTTGACGCGAACATCTTCAAGCCTTACTCGATCGAGTTCGAAGATGTGAAATTCGACATCGACACCGCTCGCGTTGACGCGAACTGCGGTTGATTCACCTGGGTTCCGATCGGTCGCTCACGCGGCTGGTCGGCCTTTTCTTTTATGGAGCATAGGATATGAAACTGAAGCTTGTCTCCGCACTGGTCGGTTTAAGTCTATGTTCGATGGCGTCGGCCCAGGCGCGTCCCAAGACTTTTGCAGGATTCTGCCAAAAAGCGGTGAACGTGGAAACCGAACGTCAGACGCTGGATGCTCTGGCTCGTTTGGTCTCTGTGAAAACTCCGGTGGAAGCCGACGCCTGCGAATATCTGGAAGAAGCCCTGGCCACGCGCACACGCTACTCGTTCCGCGGCAAGGATCTGGTTTCGCTGAAAGCCTTCGCTTATCTGCCCCAGACCACCGAGCTGGTGGCGAGTAACAATCAGATCAAGAGTCTGGCTGGCCTGGAAGGTCTGACCAAACTCGAGACCCTCGATCTGGGCGGCAATGCCATCGAGTCGATTGACGCTCTGAAAGGTCTGAATTCTCTGCGCGTTCTGCGTCTGCAGGGCAACGAGATCACGGACCTCACAGCGTTGAGCGAACTCAAAGCGCTGAGCGATCTGTCCGCAGGTTCCAACAAGATTACGGATGTCAAAGCCCTGGCGAAGGTGGAAACACTGGAGTATCTGAATCTTTCGGGAAATGCTTTGGAATCTTTGGAAGGCCTCGAAAGTCTGCCTAAGCTTCGCGTTCTCAACTTTGGTTTCAACAAGGTCTGCGAAAGCGGCTTTGTCCTTGAAGCTGAGAAAAAAGGTGTGACCGTGATTGGGAAAGACACTCAGGAATGCGCACGCTAAGTCCTATTTGTGACCGATAGGATGGGGGGACCTCCCCTCATCCCCGGTTAATTCCGCATAAAACTCTTGATCAGCATATCCTCGGCCTCCAGCGACAGGGCCTCGTGCCTGGCTTTTCTCTCCGCCGCCGACATTTCGAAAAAGCAGGTCAGGACACCATCGAGCATCCTGACGCCAACCTCGGACATCCAGCGCGGATCTATCGGCCGGAAAACCTGTTCTTCAATACCCCTTTTGATCACCACATCCGCCAGTTCAATGCGGGCCTTCTGAAAGCTCGTCCAGCGTTCGGCCAGGGGAGGCGGCAGTTTTCTGACGTCCACGAAGTGCTTGATGACCATAATCAAGGACCCCACCGCAGGATCGTCCAGATGATGATGCAGATAGAGCTGGGTCATGCGTCTGAGTCGGGGGACAACGGCAAGATCAGCGGGAAATGCGAGAAGCGCCTGATTCAGCGGCTCATAAAAGCGTAAATAAACCAAAGCGAGGATCTCATCCTTGCTTGTGAAGTGCTTATAGACGGTGGCCTTGGCAACTCCGATATGCCGGGCGATCTGCTCCAGGCTCACATTGTAAATGCCGTGCTGGGCAGCGAGGCTCAGGAATGCATCCAAAAGATTTTCCTGCCTGAGGACGCCACGCTTTTGTTTTTTGGTTTCAGAAACGTAACCCGGAGTCATGAGTTTCTTTCTTTCTGTCAGATTCCTTGACAGTGGTCAGCCCGCTTACGGACCCCCGCTGCGCCTTTCTTAAAGAAATCCATGGATTGGATTCAAAGAAAGTCAGGTCCTCTTCTTGCTCCATGAGGGAAGGTGACCATCGGTTACCTTTTCGGACATGAGAACCCAAGTCTTGAGCAGGAAGTTATGGACAGAATCGTTTTGGGATTTTCTCTTTTCTTTTGCATGACTGCGGCCATGGGTGAGCCCCTGGCCCTGGACGATTTGCCGAGCCTGATTGAAAGGCGGAGCAGCAGCGTGCAGCGCGCGGCTGCTGATGAAACCGTGGCCGTCTGGGAACAGGCCGCGGCGCGGGCGGATTATCTGCCCAGCGTCACGCTCAAAGGAACTCATACGCGAACGGACGAGGCCATCACCCTCGATGTTCCGAACCAGTCGATTCAAAGAACGCTGCCCAATGGTGCTCCCTTTCGTCTTGATATTGATCCGCCAGCCTTCACAATTCAGGACCGGGATGTGACGAAGGCGCAGGTGCAGCTGATTCAACCTCTTTATATGGGCGGTCGGATCACGGCGCAGGAGGATGCGCGGGATGCCGAGGTGGGGATCAAGGCTGCAGAGTATGCTCAGGAAAAGTCCGTGCAGCTCAGTCTTGTGCTGCAGCGCTATTTTCAAAGTCAGTATGCTGCGGAGCTTTTGAATGTCCTGCAAAAATTCAAAAGTCATCTGGAACGGATTGATCAGCTGACACAGAACCTGATTGAAAGCGGGGCCCTTCCAAGGTCCGTGCGCCGTAAAACCGAAACGGCCCTGGCTGAACTTCTGGCCATGCAGGTGCGGGCCGAGGCTCAGAAAGCTGTCCTGTGTCAGGCGGTGCAGGGCATGATTCAGGCCACGGGTGACTGTCAGTTCACGAACGCGCTCAGGCTTTTGCCCATGCCGGCCGCTGCGGGAGCGCTGCAAAGCCTCGCACGGGATCAAAGGCCCGAGTGGAAAATCATTCAGCATCAGAAGGAAAAAGCCGAGGCCCTGCATCAGGCCGCGACGGGCAGTCTTTTGCCGAGCATTTATGCTTTTGGTCGTTATGAACTTTTGCAGGAGCAGCTGACTCTGCTGGAACCCAAATGGG
Organism: Oligoflexus sp.; assembly: GCF_035712445.1. Classification (NCBI taxonomy): domain Bacteria; kingdom Pseudomonadati; phylum Bdellovibrionota; class Oligoflexia; order Oligoflexales; family Oligoflexaceae; genus Oligoflexus; species Oligoflexus sp. The sequence goes on from NZ_DASTAT010000010.1 coordinate 53,359, forward strand.
TGATTGGTGTGGGCGTGGAATGGACGCTGACCGCTGGATTGAAAGGTTTTCCCGAAAGGCATAAAGCCGAGGCTTTGAAACAGAAGGCCGAGATAATTCGAGGGCAGGCGGAGCGGGATATTCCCCTGCAGATTCAGCAATACTGGGCCCAGGCCGCTGGCGAGCGTGCCGCGCTGCAGGCGACTGAAAAAGCCCTGCTCGCGGCGCAGGAAACCCTGGAGATCAGCGAGCTGCGTTATGGTGCGGGGGATGGTTCGCAGCTTGATGTCCTGAATGCTTATAGCGATGTGGAAAAGCTTTCGCTCAGACGGCTTGAACTTTTGGAAAGCTATAACCGCTATCTTATCAGTTTGTTTGCGGCGACCGGCAACGCGGCGCTGTATATCCAGCACTATCAATCGTCCTTATGAGGTTCGCTATGAAATATTTTTCGCTTACCCTCTTTGTCAGTTTGCTTTTGACAGGATGTCCTGAATCCAGGGAAAAACCCCTCCAGGGTCAGGTGGAGTTTGATGAAATCGACCTGGCATCGCGGCTGTCGAGTCGCGTGAAGGAGGTCAAGGTTGAGCTGGGTGACAGGGTGAGCGCGGATCAGGTCCTGGTTATTCTGGATGATGATCTGATTGCGATTCGGAATGAACGAGCCCAGGCGACTTTGGAGCAGGCATCCCTGCAGAAGAAGATGACTGATGATGCCACGCGCAAAGAAGAGTTATCGCAGCTCGCAGCAGCTGAAGCGATGGCCCGGAGTCAGTGGGACTTCGCCAGGCAGAGTCTGAAGCGGGCCGGTATTCTTTTTGAAAAAGATGCCATTGCCCGTCAGCAGTGGGAAGAGATCATAGCCAAGGAAAAAGGCGCCCGCGCCCAGTATGAAATGGCGAAGGCGCGATGGGAAGCCGGACGTAATGGAGCGCGTGACGAGCAGAAGGCGATTGCCGCAGCGAATCTCGTGCAGGCGGAGACCGGGCTGGCTGAGGTTTCGGCTTATCATAAGGATCTTCAGCTGTCGGCGGCGGCAGAAGGGACAGTGCATGCCATCCACGCAAGGCCGGGGGAGCTTGTGCCTCAGGGTTTCCCTCTTGTTACTCTTTTGGATCAGAAGCATCCGCGCCTGAGTTTTTACGTGACCGAGGACAGGCTCGCCCTTTTTCGCCAGGGTGAGACCTATACGGCTGTGATCCCGGCGCTTCAGGATATGGCTTTGAAAGTCGAGCTGGTTCGGATCCAGGTTTTGCCGGCTGTGCTGACGCAAGTCGTGACCGAGGATCGGGCGGCGCGGGATATTCGCAGTTTTGAGCTGACGTTCAAGCCTTTGGATGCAGCGGTACCCCTTCAACCGGGAATGTCTGCGGTCCTTGTTCCGGGAGAGCGGAAATGAAGGCTCTGCGGGAAATTTTTACAGAAATCGCGGCGCTCGCTCAGCGCGAGTGGCGGTTGATTCTTGGGAATAGAAAGCTGCGCAGCCTGATGTTGCTTGCGCCTCTTTTAAACGCCTTGATCGTGTGCGGAGTCTATGCGCCTTCTTATGTCACGGACGTTCCGATCGCGGTCGTGCAGCAGGACCAGTCGGCTTTGTCCCAGCGGATGATTCGCTGGCTGGATCAGCATCAAAAGGTTCGTGTGACGCAGACCCTTTCCGATGTGTCGGAGGCTGATGCCCTTTTAAAGGCGGGAGCGATTGCCGCTTATGTCGTCTTTGAGAAGGATTTTTCGCAGCGCCTGAAACGGAACGAGGATGCCCGGGTTCTTCTCTTCTGTGATGCCACCAACATGGTGGTGGCCAATACCATCAGCGCTGCGACGCAGGGCGTGGTTCAGACGTTCAGCGCAGGCCTTTCGATGAATAAGGCCCGTAAACTCGGAGCGTTTAAAGAGCAGGCGCAGGCTCTTGCCAGCCCTATTCGCGCGGAGATAAGGCCTTTGGGGAATCCGAGTTTTAGTTATGCGGATTTTATGCTGCCTGGGATGCTTTTGACAGTTTTGCAGCAGGTGATTCTTTTGGCTTTGGCTCTGAGCTGGGCCGGTGAGCGGGAGTCGATGACCTTGGCCGAACTTCGGTCGCTTTCCCAGCGCTTCTGGGTGATCCTGCTTGGCAAGAATCTGCCGCATTTTGTGATTCATTCTTTCTGGCTCTTCATTTTCTTAAGCGTCGTGCTTCCTTTAAGTTCAGTGTCCAGTGAGGCCCAGTTTGGAAGTCTTGTTCTATTCTCCATGCTGTTTGTGCTGGTGATGCTGGGCTGGGGCACATGGGTGAGCCTTGCGATCGGTGATCGTCTGGGTGCTACGCAGGCGCTCATGTTTCTCTCGGTTCCCAGTTTCATACTGTCGGGATATACATGGCCTTCTGCGTCGCTGCCGCTGCCTTTGCAGGTGATCAGCCAGATCCTGCCCCTGACTCACTCGGCTGTGATGATTCGGAAGATTTATGGGCTGGGGCTGGAGATTACAGCGTTTCCTCGGGAATTGACGATCCTTGGGGCTTTCGTTGTACTGCACATTCTCGCGTCCTGGTGGACCGTGAGGCGTATGATGCGAGCTGAACCAGCCTCAAGGGCGTGAGGCTGGGTTTCAAACCCTCAGCTGCAGGGCACGACATCACCCATGATGGCAATCTCATCGAGCGAGGCGCTGCCTTTCAACGTGAAGGAAAATTGCGCCGAGCGAGCCTGTCCTGGACAGCCAAGTTCAAGAGGCTGGATATAGATCCGTCTATCGATTTCGAGAATGGACTTGGGCAGGATCTCACGAAATTCCTGAGAATCAAGCTTCACCTCAAGAACGGGGTCCTGGGTCGGAAGCAGCATGCCGCCTCCGTAGTTGATCTTCGTGAAGCGGAGCCCCTGAAGGGATGAATTTGCCCTGATTGTACAGACGTCGCTGCTGACGGCATCATCTTCGTTGCTGCTGGGAGTCGGCGTGTAAGCCACCATCCGCACGAAGAATCCATCGCTTCGCGCAGCCACATCGGTTTTGCCACAGACGAATTCAAAACTTCCTGCCGCGCTTTCCATGGCCAGGCTTGATTTTCCACTTTCCTGACAGGAGATCAGAGCCAAAGTCAGAAGAGATATCATGCTCAATTTCATGCTGTGCATCGACTATATTCCTTTCCGTGTGAGCCTTGATTGGTCGGGACAGTGATGAAGTTTGCAGGGAATGGTCCATGAGTGCTCTCGTTCGTTTGTGGAATATTGTTCTGTAATATCATGCAGTTGAAATGATATCTGGATGGGTCAGCACGAGTCGTGTCAGCGCCCTGGACAAAAACTGTCGTTCATGGAGATGCGCGGGATGGAGAGCTAAATTTCCTGTTTAAGCCAGGACATGGAATCATTCAAGGCAGTGTGAGATTCAAGCCGAGAAGCATCTGACCGTCGGCTCGCGCGCCAAGGCTGATATGGCTGAAGAGCTGGCGTGGAGACATTGCGGACGATCCCACATTGTCAACAACCTTGAGCCTTGTCGGGGGATTCGAGAGAATCTCCACTATGCTGGCTCCATAGGCCAGAAGCGTAGTCGCAAGCGCCAGGTTGCTTTCTGTTCGAAACCTTGCGGAAGCTTTTTTACTCGCGTCGCGGAAATCCCTGAAGGCACTGGTCTCGTAGTCTCCCGTTTGGATGACCTGCGCGGTCTTCGCCATCAAGGCGCGATCGGTACGCCTCGCTTTATCGCTTTGCTGGTAGGCGTAGTAAAGGCCAAAGACCTGAAGACCACCAAACGCAAGGCCGGATAGGGTTTTGCCTTGCTGGAACTGGTTGATTCCCAGCGGATAATACGTTTCCACATCGGTGTGATCGAAGGCGCTTTTGCTGACGACTTCGACAATGGTGCCTTTGCCTTTCGCGTGGCTGGTCTTCCCATGCCTGACGTCTTCGAAGAAGCTGATGACCCTTTTGCTCTTCACAACCTTGGGTAGATCCACTCTGGAATCCGATTCCCTGGCGAGATGATAGAGTTTAATGGCCTTCTGCTCTTTGTTCAGTTCCAACGCTGAGGCGGCAGCCAGTATGAGTGACTTCGCCTCCCGCTTATCATTTTCACCTGCATGACGGTCGGCAAGGTCCATGGCTATGCGGTAACATTTCGCGAACTTTTGGTCGGAATAGGCGGCCAGCGCCTCACTGTAGGTGGCGGCCAGGACTGATCGAGGAGTGAGGGAGCAAAATAGAAAGAAAAGCAGAAGGGCACAACTCAGGTTGCACCTTGCGCTTCCCATTGTTCGTTTTGATCCCTTATACATTGACAAGCTAAGCCACCTTAGGTGAGATCCTGCCCTGTGACGGCAGGATCTATCGTTCGGTTACTGGGTTTGCTGAGTCGCGTTCGCTCGTTCTGCGGCCAGAGCGTCTTTGGCCGCTTTCTCGGCGGCCTGGGCCGTCGCCGTCGCAGCCTTCTGCGCATCGAGCTGTCTTATCAAATCAGCGATACGAGTTTCCAGATCCTTGACTGTCTGCTGCTCTCCCGCGAGCTGTGATTTCAAGGAGTCAATGGCAGCCTGATGGAGCTTCTCCATGGTTTCCATTTGTTTCAGGTAACCCTGGGCTGTTTCCGCCTGGGATGAAATGGTGGCCGCCTGGCTTTTCTTGATACCTTCCAACCCAGCAGCCTGCTCTTTCAGAAGTTCATTCTGGGCGGTCATCTCGTTCAGTTGCTTGGAAAGGCGGGCATTTTCGGCTCTAAGCCTTTCGATCTCCTCGTTCAATTTCGAATTGTCGGCTTTCAAATCATCGCGTTCGCTTTCCAGGTCCTTGATTTGCTGCTTTTGCTTGTCAAGATCCGCCGTGGCTGTCGCCAGCTGCTTGTCTGCGGCTTCCTTTTCGGCCTTGAGCTTGTTCAACTGATCCGGGTTCTCGGCTGCGGCCATTTTCTGTTCAAGCTCTTTCACCTTGCCATTCAGCGTGGCGACCTCGGATTCTTTCTCGACACGAAGCTTTTTCTCGTCATTGAGCTTATTCGTAAGTTCGACGTTTTCGGTTTTTACCAGCTTCATTTCAGCCGTCAGCTCCAGCATTCTGCTGTTGGAGTCATTGAGTTCGGCGCTGATCTTGCTCAACTCAGCGTTCTTGGCGTCGAGCTGAGTTTGAACCTTGGCAACGGCTGCCTGGTTATTGCTTTCAAGAGTCTGAACGCGCTGCTCCAGATTCCGGATCTGCGTGTTGACATTATTCAGTTCGCTTTGCTTCGTATTGATCATTTTCTGTAGATTGGCTTTTTCGGTCGCCGAAGCCTGAGCCGCGCTATCCAGCTGGGCTTTGAGCACGGTCAGATCGCTTTCCAGCTGCTGCCGGGCTGTGACTTGAGCGGAACGCTCAGTCGAATAGGCTTTGGTTTCGAGTTCGGCTTTTGAGTTCAACTGAGTGATCTGACTCTTCAGGTCCTCAGTTGTGCGATAGTTGCCTGCAAGATCATCATTGATACGCGCTCTTTCCAGCTTCAGGAGTTCGACCTCGCGGGTAAGCTCGGCGTTTTTAGCAATGGCCGCATCGAGTTCCTGAGTTGAGGGTTGACTGTTCTCTCTGCAGGCCACCGTGGCCAGCATGAATCCTAGAAAAACAAGGTGCTTTATTCTCATCGCGAAGACCTCCTGGGGATGAACTGGCTGCTCAGTTCAACAATGAAAGTGTGTTTCCCAGGATTAAGCACAGTGCGGGCCAAGCCCTTCAGGAATTGGAAAACGCATAGAGTTCCAATCATTTCCGCGTGAAGCCGACTATAGATATTATTTAGGTGATTCCAGGAGCTGTTGGGGAAATCTACAGAAGCATTGGAGTTGTGGCGCTTTCGACCTTCAGGAGCATGTTCGAGAGCCGGTTCCCATTGTGGAATTTCATGATCTGTCGAAAGAATGAGGAGTGAATCTCAGAACCACACAGGGTCTGAGGGAGACTGGACAGATTCAAGAGCGTTTTCAAAGACCGGCGAGCGTCGCTCCGAAGTCATAACCCCGATGGAAGTTATCCACCAGATGCTGTTCATTCAGAAGGATGGGATTGCCTTTGGGCCGGGGGAGGACGATGCGTCGGGACCAGATGGTGCGATCGAGCGGCGTATTCGGGTCAAGGCCGTAGCTGATCATCCAGCGTTCGCGGGAATCGACGGGCGAAGGGAAATTGTTTTTCGCAAAACCGCCGTCGATGCCGCCGCCGAAGTGGGGGACGAAGTTGGTGATAAAGGGAATGGATGAGGATTTCAGAATGGTGCGGAAGACTTCATAGGTGTTGTAAAGCAGGACATCTTCGGCCACAAACTGCATGTTTTTGGTCTGAATATAACCGACGTAGAAGTGACGAAGACCGTTGCGGACCAGGACGGAATTATCCACCATGAAGGGCAGCGTGAAGCTGCTGATGTGGTCGCCGTTCATATCGTAAGGCGGCAGGAAGCGGCGGATCGGACGGCTTTTCAGGAATTCGCCGCTGGTACGAAACCACGCCAGGGCTTTTTGATAGTCAGCGTCACTGAAGGCCAGATATCCAGCATGGTTTCCCGAGGAAACACCACTGATGACCTCAGGAAGAGCCTTGCGATCCCGCAGGGCATAAAGAAATCCGGTCAGTGTAATTCCCCAAAGACCACCACCAGGCAAGGAAAATTCCAGCATAGCTGCGCGCCTCTTATCATGGGTTGATAAGAAGAGTTTAGCACATTTTTAAGGGCAAAAAACGCCGGGCCCGGCTGGACCCGGCTGGATGAATCAGTAGCGAATCAGACTGTAAACCGGATAGGGAGACAGTTTTTGCCGACCTGTGAGGAAGGTCAGCTCGATGACGAAGGCGCAGCCGACGATGATGCCGCCGCACTTTTTCACCAGCTCAATCGCAGCTTTCGCCGTCCCACCCGTAGCGAGCAGGTCGTCGACGAGCAGCACGCGCTGGCCGGGACGGATCGCGTCCTGGTGAATCTCCAGGGTGTCCGTGCCGTATTCCAGATCGTAGCTTTCCTTGAAGACAGCAGCGGGCAGCTTGCCCGGTTTACGAATGGGAACGAAGCCCTTGTTCATCAGAAGGGCAACGCCCACTCCAAAGAGAAACCCACGACTCTCCGCGCCGACCACCAGATCGACTTCGTCTTCCTTGTACTGGTTGGCGATCGCCCGATAGGTGTACTGCAGCGCATTGGGATCCTTCAAAAGGGGCGTGATGTCCTTGAAGGAGATCCCTTGCTTCGGAAAGTCAGGTATGTTGCGGATGTAATCATCCAAACGCATGGTGGTTCCTCGGGTTTACTTTTTCTTGCCTTCAAGACTCGCTGCCAGGATATCACCGAAGCTGCCGCGTGGGGTCTTGGCGGTTTCCTTTTTCGCCTTGTCCTGCTGCGTTTGCATGTATTCGTGATAAGCCTGGATGTCGTCGGCATCATCCTTGATTTCAGGCAAGGACAGAAGCATCTTGCGTTCCGCCACATTCAGTTCCCGCACCACCACTTCGAGTTCCTGCGGAGGCGAAGCCTTTTTCTTATAGGACTCGCCGTGGACTTTTTTCAGAATCTCGGTCGGAACCAGACCCGTGACGCCGGGAGCCAGCACGACGAAGGCACCAAAGCCCTTCAGGCTTTCCACCGTGCCCTTGACCTTGGCACCGACGGGGAATTTCGCGTCGATCGCAGCCCAGGGATCCTGCTCGATGTTCTTCAGACTCAGGGACAGCTTCTGCGATCCCGTTTGGATATCGACGATGCGCACATCCACCTTGTCACCGACTTTGAGGATTTCATTCGGATGATGAATGCGCTTTTCCCAGGACATTTCCGAAATGTGAACGAGACCTTCCACACCGGGCTCAAGACTCACGAACGCACCGAAGGTTTCGAGGCGTGTGACCGTTCCCGAATAGGATTTGCCGATTTCGTATTTGCTGCCGATGGTCGCCCAGGGATCTTCCTGGATGGCCTTCATGCTGAGGCTGATGCGGCGTTTGCCGTCCGCTGTCGTTTCGATTTTCTGCAGTTTCACGCGAACGTTGTCGCCTTTTTGCAGGAAGTCGGACGCGCGGTTCACGCGGGCATAGCTCATTTCCGAGACGTGCAGGAAGCCATCGAAACCACCGAGGTCAACGAAGGCACCGTAGTCGCGCAGTTCGGTCACGATACCATCGAGGATGATCTCCTGACCCTGGTTCTTGCGCTCTTCGAGTTCAGCGATCTTGAGTTCGGCTTCCTTCCGCAGGAGCTTGGCGCGGGACACAAGGATATTGCGTCCACCCTCCTCGATCTTTTCGATCAGGAAGTTAAGCTCGCGCCCCATGAATTCGGCTTTGTTGGTGACAAAGCGCGTATCAATCTGAGACACGGGACAGAAGGCCCGTTTACCCATGACTGTCACTTCAAAGCCACCTTTGTTTTCTCCGGTGACCTTGCCGCGGACGGGCAATTGCATCTGACGTGCGTTGAGCAAATCTTCGAAGGATTGCTTCGAAGCGCTGAGACGCATGCTCAATTGAATTTCGTCCGCCGTATAGGAGACGACGTAAGCGGTGATGCGATCACCGATGTGATACTGCTGTTCACCTTTTTCATTGAAGATCTGGTTCTTATCCATCACAGCCGTATGCAGGGCATCCAGCTCGACGAGGACGTTATCCGAGGTGGCGCTGATGGCTGAGATCACGCCGCTCACCTGGGCACCGCGGCGAATTTCGATTTCGGGAACCGATTCCTGCTCCAAAAGCTCAGCAAACGAAAGTTCATCGACCTGCTTTTTGCCGGCCTTTTTCCCTTCGTCTTCGAATTCGGATTCATCTTCCCATTTAATGTCTTGGTAACGCATGAGTTCAACCTTTGTAAACACTCGATAAATAAGCGCAGTACGGCGCTGGAGTGTACCCTTTTTCAGGATGAGGGAACACAGCTTTTTCCGCTGTTTGAGGACAAATACCGTCGAACAAGCTGGTCAAAAAGGGTAAAATATGCCAAATATATGAGGTAACCCTGACATCGCGAATCGAGGAGAACCTATGGCCTGCCAGACCCGGGTGGAATCCCTGGAAGCCGTTGACGGATTGGATATCTATTGCGAGGTTCACAGCGGCCCGGCCCCAAAGGGCGTCATCCTTGCTGTGCATGACTACGGCGAACACTGCGGCGTTTATCGCGGGATTTTTGATCGCCTCTGTCAGGAGGGGTACAGCATTTACGCGGCTGACCTGCGCGGCCACGGCAAATCCCCAGGGGAACGGGGATTGATCACGCGCTTTGATGATTATCTGGAAGACCTCGATCTGCTGATGGCGCGGGTCAAGGATCGGGAACCGAACCAGCCGGTTTTTATCCTGGGCCAGGGCCTCGGCGCCTTGATCGGTGCCTGCTATGCGATGTCGCGCAAGCCGCGGATGCGGGGGCTGATCCTGTGCGGACTCGTGATGGATCTGCCGGTCGGCGCCATGGAACGCCTTCTGATGAAGCATGCAGGTTTTCTCCTGCAGAATTCCAAGGGCATGCAGGATGTGAAGAAGGCTCTTTTAGGTCCGGCGCTCGAAGGCGAACTGAAAGAGGACTCGCTGGCGTTCCGTGGTCCGGTGCGGCCGACGACGGTGCGGGAGATTCTAGGCGCGTGCGCATCCATACAAAAGAGCAGCGAGCAGCTGCCGTTTGCGATACTTTCCATCCATACTCTGGAAGCAGTGACCAATCGCGCGTCAGCTCTGGAACGTTGGCTCGATGCCATCGCTTCGGTGGACAAGTCGGTGCTGCGCTATGAAGGTCAGGATCATCATCTCCTTTTGCACAAGGAGCGCGATCAGGTTGTGGGGGATATCATCGAGTGGTGCGAACAGCATCGTCTCGATCGTCCCGATGATGAAGAGGAAGAGTGGGACGAGCTGGCGAACGATGCTCTATGATCAGCGCAGTTTGAGTCTTTGATCGCGCAGTCTTTTCAGATTGTCGCAGCCGGTTTCATGTTTTTCCAGGCAGGCCCGCGCATAGAAGTCGAGGGCCTCGTCCCAGTGCTGGAGCTTTTCCAGCTGAAAACCAAGGTTATTGCAGCTTTTGCTCAAACCGCCTTCGCAGGCAGTCTTATAGAATTGGCGCGCGTTGCTCAGATTGCCCATGCGTTCTTCATGCCAGCCGAACTTGTGGCAACCTTCGGAGTGACCGAACTGACAGGCGACCAGGTAATACTCCTGAGCTTCCTCGAAATTTCCCTTGGACGCGAAGCGGCGACCCTGCTGATAAAGAGCAGCGGCCTTGCCTTTGGCAGCGGTATGTCCGGCGAGCCTGTCCTCGGGGCTTTTTTTGATGCGCTCCAGAGCTTCCTGCTTCACCTTCTGCAGGTCCTTGGCTTCCCCATCGCTGAGCGGCACAAGGTTCTGTTCGCTGTTTTCTTCATCCATCAGGCCTTCAGGCAAAGCCTTGGCGCTGAGATGCTTCCGCTCACCAGTCGGGGCCGCGGCCTGGGCTTTCGAGTCGGCTTTGTGGGCTGCATCACGCGGCGGCATCAGCGTGCCTTTGCGCTTTTCACAGGCGCTGGTAGTCAGCATAAGAGCGATAACGCCAAACCATATAGCCTTCACAGCATAACTCCTTTTTTCCCTGACAAAAGTGAGCTACGAGGCCTATCGGCGCTTCACGAAAAAAGTTAAGCCGGCGTTCGGGCTTGCCCCTTTCGGCTTCTTGGCAGGCGGGCTTCCATTTGATACGTTTCGGTCAGATTCCGATAACTGCGCTCAAAGAGGGGGCCATTATGCTTTCTGATCGAAAATACCAAAGCGGTTTTGGCAATCATTTTGCCACCGAAGCCCTGCCCGGGGCGCTGCCGGAAGGCCAGAATTCCCCACAGCGACCGCCATACGGACTGATTGCTGAACTCGTGTCCGGCACGGCCTTCACTGTCAAACGATCAGAAAACCTGCGGTCGTGGGTTTACCGCATTCGCCCCTCGGTTCTGCACGGTGAATTCCGACTTCTGGATAAACGCTCGATCGTGACCGGGGCGCCGCGTGATATCATCACACCCGCCGCGCAACTGCGTTGGAACCCGCTGCCCATCCCCCAGGAAAAAACTGATTTCGTCCGCGGACTCTTGACCATGGCCGCCAACGGCGACGCGGATGCGCAGACCGGCAACGCCGTGCATCTTTATGCGTGCAATCAGTCCATGGACAAGGATTTCTTTCAGAACGCGGACGGTGACCTTCTCATAGTCCCGCAGAGCGGAGGCCTGACACTCAGGACTGAGTTCGGCATCATGGATGTCATCCCCGGTGAAATCGCGGTCATTCCCCGCGGCATTAAATTTCAGGTCCATCTGCTTGAGGCCACGGCCCGCGGCTATATCTGCGAGAACTACGGCGCGCATTTCGTCCTGCCGAATCTGGGGCCGATCGGATCGAACGGTCTCGCGAATCCGCGGGATTTTGAAACGCCGGTGGCCGCTTATGAAGATCGCGAGGGCGCCTTTCGGCTTCTTTTGAAATTCGGCGGCGAACTGTTCGAAGCGTCGGTGCAGCACTCGCCTTTGGATGTTGTCGCCTGGCACGGGAACTATGCGCCCTACAAATACGATCTGCGCAAGTTCAATACGATCAACACCGTGAGTTATGATCATCCAGATCCCTCGATCTTTACGGTTTTGACCTCGCCCACTGATCATGAGGGCCGGGCGAACGTGGACTTCGTGATTTTTCCCCCGCGCTGGATGGTGGCGCAGAATACCTTCCGTCCGCCCTATTTCCATCGGAACGTGATGAGCGAATACATGGGCCTGATCTATGGCGTCTATGATGCCAAGCCCTCCGGAGGTTTCGATCCGGGCGGCGGCAGCCTGCATAACTGCATGCTGGCGCATGGTCCTGAGGCCCAGGCCTTCGAAGAAGCCACGCATGCGGAACTGAAGCCCCAGTATATGGATAAGACCATGGCCTTCATGTTTGAATCCTGCATGCTGTATCGTCCGACCCGCTTTGCCCTGGAAGGGGGACTCCTGCAGAAGGATTACGCCGCCTGCTGGCAAGGGATCAAAACGACTTTTAATCCCAAAGTTCGCTGAAAATGGGGTAAGATAGGGTGACATTGCACGTCGCAAGTCAAACGACAGTGAGAGGGCTATCCCATGGCCTATGCTTCCTTTCGATGTTTGGTCGATGCTCCCTATCAAAAAGTTTGGCAATCCGTGTCCCGGATCGCCGTTCCCCAGGGCGGCGTTCAAACGCCCCGGCAGCAGCTGAAGATCGCTCATCTCGATCTTCAGGAAAGCATCAGTCTCGATCCCCAGAAGGGCGAAGTCACCCTGAGACTCGAAGGGGGGCAGGCGCTGAAGGGAGAAAGACGCTTTGCCGTGCGCGAGGACAAGACGAGTTCGCGGCTTATGATCGAATGCTCACTGAGCTGGCAGGCCGTGGATCAGGATACCGACCGCCGTTTGCATTCCGTGCTCGATCGGCTGGTGCGTGACCTGGTCCTGGAAATGAAAAAGGCCTCCGAGTCCTGATGTCCGTGGACAGATCCCAAAAAGAGCGATTAGGATAGGGGCGATCCGAAAGGGAGTTGCCATGACCTTGCCTATGATCGCTCAGGATATCGTCCTTGTTTTGAAGAAAGCCGGACTGCTGCTGAACCATCGCGCCCCGCGTCCCGATCAGACCTTCAACGGGCACACGACCAACGCGCGGCAGGTGCAGACTGCTTCGCTATTTATTGCCTATAAGGGCGTCAGTTTCGATGCTCACAGCGCTCTGAAGGACCTTCAGCAGAATCAATCCGGCCTGGGCTTCATCGTGGAGCAGAAGGAGGCCTTCGAGGCCTTGCCTCAGGATGTTTTTGCCTGTCTTGTGACAGATAGCCGTGAGGCCTGGGCCTGGCTGGCCGCTCATAGTCATGGAAATCCTCAGGATCGTTTGCGCCTGATCGGAATTACGGGAACGAATGGCAAGACGTCAACGGTCTGGTTTCTGCGGCAGCTTCTGCGCACGATTCAGGAACCCTGTTTGATCCTCGGCACCCTCGGTGTTTACTGCGGTGAAGAAAAATTTCCTGCCACCCATACCACGCCGGATCCCGATGAACTTTTCCAGCAACTGGCTTTGGCCGTAAAAAAAGGCGTTTCGTGGGCAGCCATGGAAGTCTCTTCGCATGCCATCGTGCAAAAGCGCCTCGGGCCCTTGCGCTTTGATGCAGCCGGATTTACCAGTTTTTCGCGTGATCACCTCGATTTTCATCCGACCATGGACGATTATTTTGCCGCCAAATGGCAGCTTTTTTCCCAGCTTTTGAAGCCGGGAGCTGTGGGCTGGCTGTCGCATGGAATCGAGGAATGGCTGCCGCCCGATGCTTTTACACGCGGTCTGCATTTCTATGGGCCAGCACGCAGTGGACGCACGATGCAAAAGGGCGATTCGCATTATGAAGTCGCGGCCATGACCCTTCAGTCCACGGATTTTTCGGTGACGCTGGATTCCAAAACCTGGCAGGGCCATCTGCCCTTTGGGGCGGATTTTGCCATTGCCAATTTCACTCTGGCGCTTTTGATTGTGGAAAGCCTTTTGCCCGGTCGTGTGAGTGCCGATGCCTGGTCCCACATTGAGCCGGTGCCTGGACGTTTTGAGCCTGTCACAGAAGCGTTTGCGCATGGACTCGCGGTGATCGTCGACTATGCACATACTCCGGATGCTTTGGAAAAAACGCTGCATAAACTGCGTGAGCTGACCCAGGGACGCCTCTGGGTGGTCTTTGGCTGTGGTGGGGATCGCGATCGGGGCAAGCGTCCTTTGATGGGCGCAGTGGCTGAGAAAGAGGCGGACGTCCTTGTGGTGACCTCGGATAATCCACGTACCGAGGATCCCGAGACCATCCTGAAGGACATCCTTCAAGGGCTCACACAGTCAAAACATCAGGCTATTGTCGATCGGGAAAGCGCCATCCTGCGGGCTATTCAGGGCGCCCAGCGGGGTGACAGCATTCTGATTGCCGGCAAAGGTCATGAGGATTATCAGATCATCGGCAAAGAAAAATTCCCGTTTGACGACCGGAAAGTGGCCGCCGCCTGTCTGAAACGGCGTCAGGCGAAATGATCTGGACAGATATCCGGTCCCACGGTAAGTCAAAGGACTTCATAGTTTGACCGGGGGTATCTGCAGTGCGTCCAAGTTTTGAAGAGATTTATATGGATCTGGCTTTCAGCCTGGCGCGACGTTCCACCTGCAAACGGCTGCATGTGGGGACCGTGATCACCAGCACGGACTTTCGCAAGGTGCTGGCGGTCGGTTATAACGGCAACGCCACGGGCCTTCCCAATGGCTGCGATCGCGATGAACCCGGCAACTGCGGCTGCCTTCACTCCGAAGAAAACGCTGTCATCAACTGCGACAGTCCCCGCTTCATCGAGAAGCTTGTGTTCGTGACCCACATGCCCTGTGCTGCGTGCGCCAAGCGTTTGATCAACCTCGGCAACGTCCGCAAAATCTATTATGCCCGTGAATATCGCACCCGGACTTCGCTTGAGCTCTTCTCGACCGTCGGAATTGCAGTCGAACACCTGCCACATCAATCCATTCATGACGTCGATCATGGCTGCGGTTGCTAAAGTGTTTTGGATTTTTCGAGTCATTATGAGCTACCACATATAGCGTGAATTCTCAAGCCTTCACGCTATGATTAAAATTTAAGCAAAATGATTAACATATTGAAATGTTTAACTAAATTAGCCTAATTAAGTGGCTTATCCACTGAGCCTGTGGATAACATCAAACGGTCCACAATGCACTGGATAGAGTGTCAATTGTGATGTGTAGGGGTTATTACCAGGATCGCGGCAGACGGGGTATGCAGACTTTTGCTTGTGGTATGCGGAAAGGCAGACGTATCATACAGGCTCAATCATGCCTCGGTCGAAAATCGGATCCGAAGGCTTGTCTGGCGGCTGTTCAGCCGCGCTTTTCCTGGTGAAGGGAGCATACAGTGCGGAAGCTGATTGTGTGGATAGGTCTGGCCTGCCTCGTCTGGGGCTGTGGTCGACAAGAGGATTCGCAACTGGACCAGGCGGCTACGCAGGAGCCGCTTCTACGTTTTGCCACAGTGGATGGGGAGACGTCGCAGAAGCCCCAGAGTTATCTTGTGGCCTTCCGGCGTCTTCTGGATAACACGCAGGACCATTATACAGCCTTCCCTGCGCGACTTCGGACGCATATGCAGGCCATGATGCGCAGCTTCTCGCGGGATCTCGGAACGGTTCAGCCGCGTTATCTGGGGTCTTTGAACCTTTCTGACCTTTCGCAGTCCTTCACGCCGCCGCCGGCCACGCTGGGGCCAGCTTTGCTGCGGCAGAGCCCGCAGGGATCCACGGCTGAAAGTATGGCCAGCCTGATGGAAGTGACCTTTGCGAGCGATGAGGAGGCGCGCGCGACGCTCAAAAAGTGGCTCGACGAAGGCCGCATTTATTATGCGGAACCGAACGACCGCAGTGAGATGAAGGGCGCGCTGGAAGATTCCATCATAGATCGCTTCAAAGACAAGCAGCAGATGACGCCGTGGCTGGAGCAGATCGCCTTTCTGCCCGCCATTCAGCAGATGGGTCAGCTTTCCAGCATCGAGGATCCGCCCGTCATTGCCGTCATGGACAGTGGCGTGGATGTGTTCCATCCCAATGTGCGGCCGGCCATCTATGTGAATGAAACAGGGCAAAACAAGCTCTGTAAGGATGATATCTATGGCTGCAATACGACAGTCGCCAAGAAGGAAAACCTGGGCGATGGCAATGTTTATCCGGCCGGTACCTCCGACTTCAATCAGAGCTGTGGTCAGGAAGGTCAGTGCCAGCATGGAACACACGTCGCGGGTATCATAGCCGCGCGCGATGCCGATGATTACGTCGGCATGTGCCCTTACTGCCAGATCCTGGTGGTGAAGGTGGTGGACCTGGAGCAGAACGGAACGGATACGGCCTTTGTGATCAAGGACGCGTCGATCATTGCGGGCCTGGCTTATGTTTCCGGTTTCAAAAAGAAGGGTGAGCCCCTGGTGCGCGTGATCAATGCTTCCTTTGGAAAGTTCGAACGCTCACGCTCGGTGGAACTCTTCATCAAATCCTTGAAATCGTTTGGTCGCGGAACGCTGATGGTCGCGGCTGCGGGAAACGAGGACACCATGCGCCGTCAGTATCCGGCGGGCTTTGATTCCGTCATCGCGGTATCTAATGTCTACAGCAGCGTCACGGCGCCGAAAAAAAGCGAGTCATCCAATTATGGAACCTGGGTGGATATCGCCGCGCCTGGTGACGGACAATGCCCTGATGGTCCTGGTATTCTGTCGAGCGTGCCGGGTGGCTACGCGTCGTGCAAAGTAGGAACGTCGATGTCAGCGCCGATCGTTTCGGGGATTGCCGGGCTTCTTCTGTCGAAGGATCCGACACTCACCGCGGATCAGGTGGAAAGACGTTTGCTTGATACCGCCGAGCCCGATAAACTCTACTCCGATTCCGTGAATAACGGGTATCGGCCGAATATCAAAGGCATGGGTCTGGTGCCCATGCTGGGCAGCGGTGTCGTCAATGCCAACCTTGCTTTGGATCCCACGCTCGATCAATCCCCGCCGGTGACAACGCAGAGAAACGATCTTGTGCGTGCCGGCTGTGGAGTGGTGGGGGCCGGAGCCTCTTCCGCATGGTCCTGGTTTTGGCTGGCGCTGCCTCTGCTTTTTGTCAGTCGCCGCCGCTGGCGTTGAACGGCCTGAACAGACAATGAGGAGATAAGCGCCCATGATGGGACACGATTTGGATCGGGATGTGGAGAACGCAGCCAACCACATCAACCTTGTGCTGACGACCGTGGGCAAACGCATGGTGGGACAGAAGCTGGTGATGGAACGCCTGCTCATGGGTTTGATTGGCCAGGGGCACGTGCTTCTGGAAGGTCTGCCCGGTCTGGCCAAGACCACGGCGGTGAAAGCCTTGTCCGACTGCTCGGATCTGGCGGTCACCCGCATTCAATTCACACCGGACCTTTTGCCGGCTGATGTGATCGGCACGCAGATCTATGATCCACGCCAGGCTGAATTCAAAGTGAAAAAAGGTCCGATCTTCACCAACCTGCTGATCGCGGATGAAATCAACCGCGCGCCGGCCAAGGTTCAATCGGCTTTGCTGGAAGCGATGCAGGAACGCCAGGTGACATTGGGGGATACGACCTATGTTTTGCCCAAACCTTTTTTGGTGATGGCGACGCAGAATCCGATTGAACAGGAAGGCACCTATACCCTGCCTGAAGCGCAGATGGACCGCTTCCTTTTCAAACTGAAGGTCGATTACAATACGTTGGACGAGGAAATCGAAGTCGTGCAGCGCATGGCCAGCGGTGATGACATTCAGCTGGAAAAGGTGATGCAGGCTTCAGACATTCTGCGCTGCCAGGATCTGATGAAGCAGGTTCATGTGTCGGATAAAATTCGGCGCTATATCGTGGAACTGGTTTTTGCGACCCGCAAACCGGGGCAGTACGGGCTCAGGAAATTGGAGGGCCTGATCAAGGTCGGAGCCAGTCCGCGGGCTTCCATCAATCTGGAACGCGCCTCGCGTTTGAATGCGCTCTTTCAAGGCCGCGCCTATGTCACGCCCCAGGATGTGAAAGACGTCGGCGTCGATATTCTGCGGCATCGCGTTTTGCCCACATATGAAGCGGAAGCGGAAAACATTGCAGTCGAGCAGATGATTGCCGATATCTTTGCTCATGTCGATGCGCCGTGAGGAAAGCTGATGCCTGAAGTCGCAGGTTCTTCCCAATTGCCCCATGGAATCATGGGGCTTCAACCCCAGTCTTTTCCCTGGATGACTGTCATTCTGATAGGTCTTGGCCTTGTGCTCCTGGCCTTGATCGCTTTTTTGGTCTGGAAGCATCTGCGCTCTGGAGCCGCTCTGAAGCCCGAGACCGCAGCCCTGCGGCCCGAGGATCCCTGGCAACGCCTGGAACTGTCGATGGATGGGCTTTCCCTGGCTGAACCCTGGACCCGCGAAGCCTGCGAGGATTATTTCTTCCGCCTCAGTTTTGCCCTGCGTGAGGCCCTGGAACTCCGCACCGGCCTGCCTATTACCGGGCAAACCTGGGCCGAAACCAAACGAAGCCTGGAGAAAAGTCCGGCTCTCTCAGCAAATTTTCAGGAGGACCTGATAAAATTTCTGAGTCTGGCGGACCAATTGAAATTTGCCGGTCAGTGGCGGGATGCCGCTGAATCACAGGAATGGCGGGAAAAGGTCAAGGCATGGATTCACGAGCTCAGGCGCGGAGCGCTTTCATGACATGGAATTGGGCCTTGGGCCTGGGCGGGCTTTTCCTTCTGCCCGCGCTTCCCTTGCAGGCGGATTCGCTGGGGGATGCCTACCGGGCCTATGAAAAAGGTCAGTTCGAAGAGGCCGCCAAAGGTTTTCAATCCCACGCGCAGAAGCAGCCCGAGGATTATGATCAGCTCTACAACACCGGCGTCGCGCTTTTTCAGAAAGGCGCGCACGAGGAAGCCATGACTTATTTTGATCGGGCCATGCAGTCGCCTGATCCGGGTCTGAAGAGTCGATCGGCTTATAACAAAGGTGTGGCCCTGGCTCAGAAGCAGAAGTGGGCCGAGGCTGAGGCCGCGTTCCAGGATGCTTTGAGTTATGACAACGACAATAAGATGATTCAGGATAACCTTCAGTTCGTACGTGAACAGAAGGATCGACAGAAAGAGGATAAGCCTCAGGACAAGCAGGCCCAGAATAATCAGCAGCAGAAGAAGGAAGAGAAGGCCGAGGAGAAACAGGCCGAGAATCAGCCGGGTCAACCGCAGGGCGGAAAGCCTGAGGAGAAGCAGGCTCAGAATCAAAAGGGCCAGGGCCAAAGTCCTGAGCAGCAGAAATCTGAGCAGGGGAAAGAAGCTCAGAAACAGGCGGCGCAGGAAAAATCCGGGCAGTCGGAAGCCGAGAAGAAGACGGCGGAGGAGAAGGCCGGACAGGAGAAGGCCGGGCAGGAGAAGGCCGGGCAGGAGAAGGCCGGGCAGGTCGAAGCCCAGCAACAGGCGGCGCAGGAAAAACCAGGCCAGCCCGGCGAGAAGGGCAGGCAGGGGGAAGGCAGCCCAGGGGCGCAGCCGCAGGAAGGCGAGCGGGTTTTGACGGTCAAGGATTTGAAAAAGCAGGAGGCCGAAAAAATCCTGCGCTCGGTGGATGATCGCATAGGAACTTATATTCTGACCCCGGAACAGGCGAATACGGAGGGCAAGTCACGCAATGGCAAGGATTGGTAAGCTCGCAGGCATCTTCATCTCTTTTTGGTGTTTCGCGAGCGCGGCGCTGGCCGGCATGATCACGGGCGAATTGGATAAGCCCGAGGGCAGTGTCGAAGACCAGTTCGTCTACACGCTTGCAGTGCAGGGTTCCGCCGATGGTGAACCGGCGTTTCCCGAAGTTCCTGGTCTTAGCATTCGGCAGGCGGGAACGAGCCAGAGTGTTTCCATTATCAACGGCCGCATGTCGCGTGAAGTGCAGTATCAATTCGTCATCATCCCGGACAAAGCAGGCAGCTATACCATTCCTCCGATCGTGATGACGGTGGACGGAAAAAAAGAGCAGACGCTGCCCATTGAATTCCGGGTCACGGCCGCCGGCACGAGCCCCCAGGGTCAGGCGGATCGACCGCTATTTTTAGAGCGCGTCGTAGCCAAAGATAAAGTCTACGTCGGGGAAGCTGTTCCTTCGAGCATCCGCGTTTATTCACGGGTCCGTATTCTGGGTGCGCAGCCTGACTTTCGTTATCCCGATGGTTTTCAAGTGAAGAAAATCGACGGCGAGAAAAACTATTCCAAGCTGGTCGATGGCCAGGCCTTCAACGTCACGGAAATCAATGCCATTCTGATTCCGACCAAGGAGGGCCGTTTTGAAATTCCTGCGGCCGGACTTGATGTGCGCTTTGTCGATACGAGCAAACCGCGCCGCACGCCGCGTTCCCTGCTCGAAGATTTCTGGGGCCAGGGCAATACGGTGGAAAAACATTTCCGCAGCGGCTCGGCCTCGATTGAAGTCCTGCCGCTTCCCGTGGCGGGACGCCGCTCGGATTTCAGTGGGCTGGTCGGAGAATTCCAAGGGCGCGCAGAGATCGCCTCGCGTGCGGTGAAAGTGGGCGAGACCGTGACTCTGACTTTGACCATCGAAGGCCGCGGCGCGACCAGTGGCATGGCCGATCCCGAGCTTGGCCTTGGGGATCGCGCGAAGGTTTATAAGGATAAGCCGCAGTCCGATGACACCTTCGATGCGCAGGAGGGTGTGCTCGGGCAGCGCCTCATAAAAATGGCGATCGTTCCGAGCGTGCCTGGGGATCTGGCGCTCGGAACCCTTAAAATCCAGTATTTCAACACGGCCGTCGGACAGTATCAGGATATGACGATTGACCTGGGGCACCTGCAGGTCACAGGCTCGCCGGCCGCGGCAGCAGCACCTCCTGCGGCAAGTCCTCAGCCGCAGGCGGCAGAAACCAGGCCCTCGACTCCCTCATCCAATGCCCCTGCGGAAGTGAAGTCACTCGCCCGGGATCTTTTGGAACCGCATCCACCCGAGCGTCTTCGGACGCATGAAACAGTTCAGACATTGGATGTGATCGCGGCCGCTGTCATGCTGGTCGGCAGCCTGGGATTTTTAGGCTGGGGCGCGAGGCGCGCCTGGATCCGGCGTCAGGGCGGACAGCATGAACAAAGAAAGAAGGCCGATCGGGCTCTGCGCGCAGCCAGTCGCCAGCTGCTGGAAGCGCGTCAGCTTTTGGATCAAAAGGATATTCAAGCGGCCGTGGGCCTTGCCCAGAGTTCGATTCGTCAGTACATGAGCGATAAGTTCAATATCAAAGGCAGTGCTCTTACCCTGCGCGACCTTGAACAGCAGCTCGTGCAGCATGGGCTGTCGGGGCCGACGCTCACCGAGATGCGGCAGGTCTGGCAGAATCTTGATCAGCTGCGTTTTGCGGCCGCGTCCGCGGATCAGGACCAGGGACGCGAGGCCCTGCAGAAAGTGAATCAGCTTCTCACGGAGGTGGAACAGCGATGCGCGCATTGATGTTCATCCTGTTACTGAGTTTCATGAACCCTCTTTGGGCCCAGGGAAAAGGCGGTTCCTATGCGGCCGCCGAGGATGCCTATCGCCAGGGTGATTTTGAAGAGGCCATTCATATTTATCTTGCGGCCATCCAGGATGGTGAAGAGAACGCGAGCCTTTTTTACAACCTCGGGACCAGCCTTTATAAAAACGGGGAATTGGGTTCGGCCGTGGCGGCCCTTTTGCGCGCAAGGAGCCTTGATCCTTCCGATCCTGACATTCGCTACAATCTGCGTTTTCTTCAGGAAAAAACCCGCGATAAACTGGATACGAAGCTTCCAGGCGACCATCTGAGTGAATGGAGCGCGAGCCGCTGGTTTACCGAAAGGGTCCTTTTCTGGTGGACGTCGATCGCGCTGATTATGATGTTCAGTCTCGTCGGTTGGATCCTTTTCACAGGCAAGGCTTCGCTTTTGTCCTGGATCGGGGCTTTCCTCCTTCTGATCGGTGCCCTTTATCCTGGGCTCAGTCTGGCCCGTGCTTTATGGCAAGCGCCGGATTGGGGGGCAGTGCGAACGGCAGAAGTGGACGTGCTGGCAAGTCCCACCGTCCGGAACGCAGTGGTGATTTTCCAGCTGCATGAAGGGGCGCCCTTTGCCGTGATCAATGAATCAGGGGATTGGTACAAGGTCCAACTCTCGGACGGGAAAAGCGGCTGGATTCCGCGCGAACACCTTGCGATCTTTGGCAAAAATTTTTTTTCTTATCAGACTTCGCAAAACGAGCCTTCCGCGGAAAAACCCACGCTTTGAATCTTAATGCGGCCCCAAAAAAGGCCGCTTAACCTCTCTTCCCTTGCTATGGTAGACTTGTTTTCAGAGTTCATCCCAGAAGCCATTCACGTGGTTAGAAGATATGCTGCGAGCCTTATGGTGTCTTGTGTTCGTCGGCCTTTTCCAGTTTTTAACCTATTCTGTAAGCGCTGAAGCCCCGACTCCTCCGGAGACGCATGTGCTGCGCGAGCATAAGATGGGTTATGCGCAGGCCGATCCGTCCCTGGAAGTCTGGCTTCAGAAAATTCATGATGGCCGCTCACCGCTCGCGGCCACCAGCGACAAGGAATTTGAAGCTGCGCTGCAAAGCTGGGATCCAGCCAGCGCATGGCTCTTCCGTCTGCGGCGCACCGAGGCCACTTCGGATAAGACCGTGGCCAAAGGGGCTTTGGCTCAGGCCCTCGACACTGGCAGCCAGCTTGCCAATGAATCCATGTACCCTTACGTATTGCAGGCTTTGGTGGATCATCCCGCCCTTGATGCGAAGGAGAAGGCGCAGGCACGCAGCCTTCTTCTGGAGCGTGGCGGCATCAGTTGCCCACGGAAAAAAACCATACTTCAGGATCTGAGGGCCCAGGATAAAGGCAGCCTGAAAACCGATGTGGCGCGCAAGTATCTCAGCACGATCCAGGAATTTGGAGCGCTGGGTTTTATGGAGGAAAGTCTGCGGGCCCTTCTTTATGGAATGAGTCCGACTGCGCAGAAGGAGATGCGGGCCGAGCTCGCATCGGCGCTGCAGCCTTTCCCGCGCCTTGTGAGTGACAATCCCGGTCTTTTTGAAGAAAGCGCCGGCGACAGCAGCAAACGCGCCCAGGCGCTCGGTCCGATTTATCAGGCGGAAAAACAGGCCGGTGACGGCAACTGCACAGGAGCCCGGGACAACCTTGTGCGGGGCGTGAAGGATGATGCGGGCAAGCAGCACCTCATCACAGTGGAAGCGGTTGCCGGAAAAATCGACGGCTGCTTCAAATCCAAGGGTGATAAGGTTCGCATCGCATACTGGCAGGAACTCCAGGCGCCGCTCAAGGAAGCCTATGGTTTTCCTGGGGAAGCGCTGGTGGAAAGACGCCTGGGTTTGATTTACTGGGGACGTGACGAATTTGAAGATGCGCGCAAGATCTTCAGCCAGATGCTGCTCGATTCGGAAAAGGAATATCCCGCGATTCATGCCGATACTCTTTATACTTATGCGCGGGTCGTCGAGAACGAAGGCAAGTTCGACGAGGCCATCGAGAAGTATCGCTTCTTCATCGAACTCTATCCGAAACATGAGCAGGCCAACCAGGCTCTCTCGTCCATGATCGTGCTGGCAACACTGCAAAAGCGCAGTGATGATGCTCTCCGCTTTGCTCTGCAGATGATTGAGCTTGAGGCCGTCAAGCCAGTGGATGAACGCGATGGTGCAGCCTTGCCGATGGCGCTTTACTGGGCGGGCAAGATCTATCTGGAAAAGGGTGACAACAGTCGGGCTGAATTTTTCTGGGCCCGTCTTGCTCAGGAATTTTATTCGACCTTCTACGGCGCGCTGGGTCACTACTCCCTTGAGCGCTTGACTCATAAGCGCTTCATGCTGCCACCGGTCCATGCGCCGAATTTCAATAAAGGCGAGATGTTCAAGGAATTCCCACTGGCGGAACGTAAGGTTCTGGAGCGCGCAGAGAGACTTTTGCTGGCGGGCATGAAGGATGATGCGGCCTGCGAGATCAAGGAGATTCGTACGACCGCGAATGACACGCATCGGCAGCTGGCCAAGGCTCTTTTTCAGTATGCCGCCGGTGATTGGCTGGCCGCGGTGCGCATCTATCAGAATCTGCCGAAGTCCTATCGCCTGACTTTGCCGCGCGGTATGGAGCGGGTTCTCTTCCCGCGCGCTTACAGTACCCTTGTGACCCATTATGCGAACAAACTGAAAGTGGATCCTGCCTATGTAAACGCGATCATTCGGCAGGAAAGCGTGTTCAATCCACGAGCCCAGTCCATAGTGGGGGCACGCGGCCTGATGCAGCTGATGCCGGGAACGGCGCGGATGGAAGCCCGGGCCATGCGCGGTGATTATGTCGAGGCGGAAAAGCTCTCGCGGGTGAATCGGGTTCTGAATGATGAATCCATCCTGAGCGAGCCCGAAGTGAATATCACGCTGGGCGTGCAGCATGTGCAGCGGCTCTTTCAGAAATATCGGAGCCCGGTCTTCGTGCTGACAAGCTACAACGCGAACCCGCGGGCGACGGAGCGTTGGCTGGAGTCGATCGACAGCAGCGATATGATCGTCTTCATCGAACGCATTCCTTATCGGGAAACGCGATCTTATGTAAAGCTCGTGATGCGGAATTATTTTTATTATAAGCGCTGGTATGAAGGGGCCGATGCTCCCATGCCGCTCTTTGATGGGCTTTTGCCGCAGGCTCTGGCGGGAGTTGAGAAGTCCCAGTACCAGGCCAGCAGCGTGCCGTGATCTTCCGGCTTCGGCTTACTGCAAGGCAGCCGGAGCCAATCCATATCGAAACTGCCAGCCTTGATTGCCTGTTTTTTCCACCAGACCGAACCAACCGCGATCGTCCCAAAGTGTGGGTGAGAAACCATGATCGCGGATGGTTTTTCCCATGATCCGATAGTACTGCCGCACAAGGTCGGTATTCCGCTCGTCCTGAGTCGTCTTGCGGCCCACTCCAAATTCCCCGTAGTTCAATCCAAGCCCAAGCTTTTCAGCGTGTTTGGCTGTGGTTTGGATGCGCTCCATGATATTGGCGGCTCCCGGGTATTTGGCATTGGATCCGTCCTGACCACAAAAATCCCAGGGATCATAAGTATGAACTGAGAGTGCGAGGTAAGGATCGCGCCCGCCGGCGGGCAGGGTTTCTGCGTTGGGATAGACTTCATCCAGCAGGGATTGATTGCCCTGGGCGTTCGGCATGATCAGGATGATGCGTTCTTTATTTCCAGGAGCCGAGGCGCGAATCGCTTCGTAACCCACGGCATTGATGTGACGTGTCAGCGCAATGGCTTCAGCCTGAAAGGGACTGACCGTTCCCGAAAAATCACCGAAACGTCCCTCGGGCTCATTCAGAACTTCGAAGATGAGTTCATGCGGATAGTTCGCAAAATATCGACCGATGTTCTGCCACAGCTTTCCAAAGAGGACATCCGAGCTTCCTGCCTGATAATCCTTCTTGAGCCAGTGCTCATGATGGGCATTCAGCACCACGTGCATGGATCGGCCGAGGGCATAATCTATCGTAAAAACAAGATCCAAAAAGCGGGGGTGCTTCGTGTTGATGACCGCGCTGGCATTGGCCAGGTGATCGCCGTCGAAGCCATCCATCCAGGTCGTGGGGATGCGGACATGACGAAATCCAGCGGCGTAATAAAGGTCAATGATGGCCTTGATATCATCGCGTGACGCGGGCTGGCCCGCACGATCAAAAAGATTTCCCAGATTAAATCCACTGCCCATCACGGCTATTGTGTCACGACCACTGGCGGGTTGAGGTGGCTTTTCCTGGGGCGGCGCGGGTGCTGGCCGAGGTGTGGGTTCATCCGCAGGACGCAGCGGAGTTTCGGCTGGTTCTGTTGCCGTTGGCAAAAGCAGCGGCGAACGCCGCGACTTATCCTGAGGTGCACAGGCCAAGCTCAGATGCAGGATCAGGAGCAGCGGGACAAAGCGGGTCAAGTTCATAAGGTCCTCCCAGGCCATGGAGCCGAAGAGATTATCCTCTATTCCCTGGGGTCCCGCTACGCCTGGAGTGCGTTGGTGCCTGGCAGCGACAGCACTTCAGGGCTGGGCTCCGGGCTGACGATGCGGAGCCGCTTTCTCGCATTCATCGGTTTTAATGCAGTGGGAATAGATGGCTTCTATACGCGGAAAACGCCGCATTTCCACGCCGACGCGCAGAGCATTATAGACCTGGGGGACCAGCGCGATATCCGCCAGCGTAAGCTGGGAGCCGAAGGCAAAAGGTCCCGGATAAGCCGCGAGTTTCTTTTCCAGAGCCTGAAAACCTTCCTCGATAAAGTGCTTGTTCCAGGCTTCGCGCTGCTTTTGATCCTCGGAATAGAAGCGGCCGACCTTCAGATTCTGCACCGGCTGAATACCGGCCACCACCATCAGAGCCATTTCACGCACCAGAGCCCGATCCCAGGGATCTTTGGGCAGGATGGGTTCATAAGGATAGGTTTCCTCGAGCCATTCGATGATGGCCATGGACTCGCTGAGGCAGCGCTCGCCGACCTTGAGGGTGGGCACCTGTCCGCTGGGATTCACGGCAAGATAGGCTTCCGCTTTCTGTTCACCCTGCAAAAGATTCACAGGAATGGATTCATAAGGGACGCCTTTGAGTGCCAGAACCCAGCGCACACGCCAGGAGCAGGAAGAACGCCAGTAGTGATAGAGGGTCAGTGCCGTTTGCATAGAAAGCCCTTAGATGGAATCGCCGATATTCTCAATGATGTCTTTGTATGAATTCTCAAGTTTGCGCAAGGCATCTATGCTCTTGAGCTCAAATCCATAACGACTCGTCTTGGCAGAATAGATGCGATGCCTCTCCCGCAGCCTTCGCAGCGTGCTCTGGAACGCCACTTCAATCACCTCGATGCGAAGGCGCGCCCGAAGAGGCGAGCCGGCCATGAGTCGGGCGCATTCCTCATCGGGCTGGAAGACCAGAAAATCCACATCGGGATACTGTTCGGAGACCGCGCGAAGCGAGGTTTCAAAACGCGTGGAAACCAGGGCTTTCACCATCTGGACGACCCCATAGTAACCGCCCTTGATATCCGCCGTGCCCGCGATCGTGGCCCGATAGGGCTTCATCGGATCTATGACGAAAACAAGGCGGGTACCATCCTCGACCACCGATTCCAGATTGCAGCTCTTGGTCACCTGCCCATCTATATACCAACGGTCACCGATGGCCTTGGGCGTAAAAAGTGGCGGCAGGGAACAGGAGGCGCGGATCGCAGCGCTTATGGGCATGCGATCGTGCGGAAAGCGGCCGAGGGTCACATGATCGAAGGTGTCCTGATCCGTGGCGCCGATATAGAGCTTGGGTTTGACGCCATCGAATTGATCGCTGACACCATGATCCACAAAGAGTTCGTGCAGATAGGCTTCGAGCTTATCGCCTTTGAAAAAGCCGGTTGGAATGGATTCCATCGTGGCCTCCAGCCATTGGCTGAGCTTCACGCGGCGCATTTTCAAAGAGCTGCTGATCATCCGCTTCAGAATGTGCAGGCCGGCCAGATCGAAGATGGTGGAGAGCTTGAACGGCGGATAGCGGGACGTGAGATCCATGACGCCGCGCACCAGTTCCTCGACTTCGATCTGGTTGGCGACCATGGAGCCGACGATGCTGCCGCTGCTGATACCGGAAATCACGTCGCAGGTATAAATGCTGCGGCCTTCAAAGGCGTGTTTCAAAGCCAGGATGGCTCCGGCCTGGTAAAGGAGGCCCTCGATCGCGCCGCCGCTCAGGGCCAGCCCGACCTTGTTTTCCCGAATAATCCCGGCATAAAGGACGTCGCGCAACCAGCGGAGCATGAGCGCGGTCTTTTCCGGTTCCACGATCACATCGCGCACGTTCAGGCGACCCAGGATAAAGACCCGGTGATCGACGTCCGGCGTTTGCTTCAGGACGGTGACGATGCGTGAATTGGGGAAATGAAAGTCAGGACCCCAAAGCTGCGTGAGCGAACTCACGTCGCGGGCGATATGCTGCACGGCGGCCACGGCTTCCGTCGCATCGTCGCCGCGCTCATCATAAACCAGAAGATCGACGGGATGCTGCCGCAGAAAAGGGGTCACGCCGTCGATGTCGGTCATGATATGAATGCGCATCGTCATGCCTTTCAGCAGACGATGATTCAATTCGAAATTCTGGCTCAAGGCCCCGTCGTCGGGAAGCTTCCGGGCTCCAAGGCGTTCGAGCGCGGCCATGATAGCCGCCGAACGTGATGGAGCTGTAACGTAAAGCAGATACTGCCGCATGATCATTTTCCTTTGAAAGCCCGCAACTCTTCGAGCAGACGCTTCGCGCTGACCTTGCCTGTCAGCTTGCGGCTCTTGCTCAGATCGCCGTCAGGAGGAACCATGACCAAAGTCGGAAGCCCTGGCATTTCGTACTTTTCTGCAAGAGCCATATCAGCGTCTGAACTCTGGGTCATGTCAAGTTTAACGGTAACCCATTCGTCCTGCAGCAAGGAAATCACTTCGGGGTCCTGGAATGTCGTCTTATCCATTTCCTTGCACGCGATGCACCAGTCGGCCCAGCCATCGATGAGGATGGGGCGGCCGGTTTTCTGCGCCTCGGTGTACGCTGTGCTTTCGTCCTTCAGCCAATGAAGTTTCGTAGCGATATCGCTGCCCGACAGCCACTGAATCCCCGCAAAGAGCGAGCACCCGAGAATAATGGTCGGCGCGAGCTGAACACCCTTGCGCAGAATCAAAGACGCGTCGCGGACGATCAGAATCAGGATCGGCAGAGTGATGATGAGAAGACCTATGAAGAGTTTGAACCAGTATCCTTGCAAAGGTTTGATCCACTCCTGCAAAGGATTTTTCAGATAGTAAAGAGCGAGGGCGAACATGGCGGCCGAGAAGATGATTTTCACGGCGACCTGGATGCGGGGGCTGACTTTAAAGGCGCTGACCCGCTTGGCCGCCATTCCGAGGAAGACGTAAGGCAAAGCGAAGCCGACGCTATAGAGGAAAAAGAGCCCCAGCGACTGCGAGGTGCTATTCAGCGTCGTGGCGTACGCAAGCAAAGCGCCCATGATGGGACCTGTGCAGGGAGCGGCGACCAGTCCAGCGCCCGCGCCCATTCCAAAGGCATTCAGGAACGAGGATTTTCCAGCGCCCATTTGCGAGCCGAAGGCCTGCAGCTTGCTCAAATCACCGAAGCCGAGCATGGTGAGCCCGAGCAGACCGAAAACAAGGGCGAAGCCTACGTTCACCCAGGGATTGGCGAGCACGGAACCAAACACGCCGCCACCCAGAGTCGCAAGCAGTCCAAGGCCTGTATAGGTGACGACGATACCCAGAGCGTAAACGAGGGTGGACGCGAGGCGCGCATGACCCTGCTGCGCCAGGAGCCTTAAAGTAATGGGAATCATCGGGAAAACACAGGGGGTCAGGTTAGTGGCAATGCCGCCGAGGAAGACGACGAGCAGCACAACGCCCCAGGAAAGTTTGCCGCTTTTCAATTGCTCGGCATACTGCTCTTCCGTGGTGAGATCATCGCTGCTTGCGCCTTCGCTGATTTTAGCCGCGGAATCATCCGGATTCGAAAGATCCTGGAGCGTTCCGCTGGCGGTCGGTGTTGCCGTGGCTTCTTCGTTGTAGACTGGAATCTTGAGGTCTTCGGTATAGGGAAAAAGACAAATCTGATGGGTGCAGCCGAGAAACGTCACGCTGAGTGGCAGTGTTGTTTCGGTGTATTTCTGGGTACCGGTCAGCTCAATCTCGAAATCGCCTCCATCGTAGACTTCCACCTGGCCTTCACCCATCGGATCGTCCTGCAGGCGTGCGGTCGGAGCGGATTTAATGGCGACAATGAAATCGCCGGGCGCGCGCAATTCCAATCTACTTTTATAAATGGCGAAATTATCCTTGGTACGAAGACGCAGTCCGACCAGCAGGTGACCGTCGCGGTCCTGCACAGCCTGCACACCTTCCCAGATAATGACGTCATTTGGTCGTATGTCGAGCCTGGTCTTGGCGTTCGGATCGAGATCCTGAGCCTCAAGGCCTTGGACGGATAAAGTCAAAAAGGCGATCATACAAAGCAGCAGGCGGATACATTTCAAAACCAGACTCCTCATCTACAGGGTTCTCATTTCTTATAACCGACGGACTTGTCCGGGGGAAGCCGGACGGGCTCCAAGGCCAGCTCTGGTCAAAGTTCTCTTGACTTGACGGGGACTTTCCCGTACTAGAGAAGTTCGCTTAGGGCAAGATTCGCCAAAAAAGCTGTAAAAACCAGAATCATCAACGTTTAAATGGATACCCGACATGGCTCAGACTACAAAGACGAAATATCAGGAAAAGTTTCGTTTGAAGAAAGGCGACGAAGTCGTCATCCTCACCGGCAAATCCAAAGGCGGTGTTGGCAAGATCGATCGCGTTGACTTCAAGAAGAACGCAGTCTTTGTCGCCGGTCAAAACATTTTCAAAAAACATAGCCGTCCTGGTGCCGATGGCACTGAAGGTGGCATCATCGACAAAGCCATGCCTGTGCACATCAGCAACGTGGCCTTGGTCGATCCCAAGTCCAAGAAAAGAACAGGAATCGCCTACCAAGGCCAGAAGAGCGAAAAAGTCCGCGTAGCGAAAGCTTCGAAGACCGTTCTGAGCTGATTCCTTCACGACGCTTGAAAATTAAATCGTCTCAAAAAGCCGAAGCATGCTGTGTTTCGGCTTTTTGCTTTTTTTCCACGGATCTCGCCGAACTTAAATTCTACCGCAAGTTGCCTGATATTCCTTCGCGTTTTATTGCGCTGCTCGTTCGCGTGAAGTCCTACGGTCTTTTGGATTTCACGCGGTGTACAAAGGTAAAAAAAAACCAGCTTTCGGTTGCTTCCCTTTGCGGAGTTATGATGTAATAGGCCGGATTTTAAAATGCGTTATCGTCGCAATATGGACCTCAGTAGGTGCTAGATGAAGTTTTTCCGGGTGGGTTTTCTTTCTATTTCCCTTGCAGCCCTTTTCGCTCCTGGTCACGCTATGTCTCAGGATGAAGGTCGGGGCGAACGTGCCTATAAACTCTGTACCTATTGTCATGGGGAGCAGGGTGAAGGGCGTCAGGATTTGGCATCGCCCTCGATTGCAGGCTTGCCAGAGTGGTATCTGAAGGCTCAGCTCACGAAGTTCTCGGAAGGTGCGCGGGGTCTTCACCCGCAGGATCTGGGCGGAATGAAAATGCGTCCCATGGCGCGGACTCTTTTTGCCAATCAGAACGACATCGACGCCGTGTCTAAATACGTCGCCGGTCTGCCCCGTCCGCAGCTGCAGCCTACTGTCAAAGGCCGTCCTATCAAAGGCCAGGCTACGTTCCAGGTTTGTGTTTCCTGTCACGGCGAGAACGCCCAGGGCAACCAGGCACTCAACGCGCCTCCTTTGGCCGGTGCCAGCGACTGGTATCTCGTCACTCAGCTGAAGAATTTCAAAGCGGGTATTCGCGGCGGCGATCCAGTCAAGGATCCCACGGGCGCCAGCATGCGGCCTATGGCCACTGCGCTCAGTCCTAAGGCCATGGCTGATGTTGTTTCGTACATCAACCTGCTTCATCAAAAACAGCAGCAACAACCAAAACAATAAGACTTGAGGATGCCCGGTGAAATCGGATGACGCTGATCAGCTGAGTAAGAAGTTGTTTTACATCATCGTTGCGGGGGTCGTAGCTTACGGCGCCGCAGTGCTGTATTTTGTTTTGCGCTAAGACGTTGAGGGATAAGATATTATGCTGGATTTTATGTCTCTATTGCGTGAAAGCGCGTCGACCTTCGCTCGTGACATTGACCACCTGATCGCCTGGGTTGCGATCCTCGGCGGCTTCTGGTGGCTGATCGCCGAAGGCGTTTTGGTCTGGCTGATTGTTAAATTCCGCCATAAAGAAGGCGTTCGCGCCCAGTACATCACAGGCGAAAAGAAAGAGGAAATGAAGTGGATTCATTGGCCTCACAACTTGATTCTGCTCTGTGACGTCGCCATCATCATCATGGCTATCAATGTTTGGTACAACGTGAAGCAGAAGCTGCCTCCTGCCGATGACACGATCCGCGTGATCGGTCAGCAGTGGTCCTGGCGTTTCGTGCATTCCGGCAAGGATGGTATCCTCGGCACGCCTGATGACGTGGAAACGGTCGAAGACCTGCACGTTCAGGTCGGCAAGACCTACCATTTCAAACTGGAAACGACGGACGTTCTGCACAACTTCTCGGTCCCGGTCTTCCGTCTGAAACAGGACTCCATCCCCGGTCGCGTGATCACAGGCTGGTTCAAGCCCACGATGACGGGTACCTTCGACATCCAGTGCGCAGAGATGTGCGGGATTGGTCACGGTATCATGATGGGCCGCATCCATGTGCAGACGCCTGAAGAATACGACCAGTGGCTGTCGACCCAACAGAAAGTTGCCCAATCACACTGATGATTTGAATCTCGCTTAACGATTAGGTGAAACATGTCAAGCACGCACGCAGCACATCACGACGATCATCACCATATGAGCTTTTGGCAGAAATACGTCTTTTCTGTCGATCACAAGGTCATTGGGATGCAGTACCTCCTCACCGGTATCCTTATGGGTGTTATCGGTGCTTATATGTCCTATGTTTTCCGTATGCAGCTCGCTTTCCCTGGTAAAGAAGTCCCCTTCTTCGGCCTCGTGACCGCTGCTGAATACAACGCTCTGATCACCAACCACGGTTCGATCATGATTTTCTGGTTCGCGATGCCTGTCTTGATCGCGGCCTTCGGCAACTTCCTGATTCCGCTCATGATCGGTGCGGATGATATGGTGTTCCCCCGCATCAACCGCCTTTCGTACCAGATCTTCCTTCTGTCCGCAGTGATCCTGATCGTCAGCTTCTTCGTTCCAGGCGGCGGTTTCGGTGGAGCCTGGACCGCGTATCCGCCTCTGTCGGCCAAGGCCGAATATAACCTGACGCCATGGGGTTCGAGTCTCTGGCTTCTGGCGGTGGCTTTGGAATTCGTGGCCTTCCTCCTGGGTGGTATCAACTTCATTACGACTCTGATGAACTCGCGTGCCAAGGGCATGAAGTATCTGGATATCCCCATCGTTCTGTGGATGATCGTGATCGCCAGCATTCTCTTCATGGCTTCGGTTGGTCCGCTGATCGCCGGCGCTATCATGCTCCTCTTTGACCAGCTCATCGGCACGGGCTTCTTTGATCCCTCCCGCGGCGGCGACCCTGTCCTGTGGCAGCATTTGTTCTGGTTCTTCGGTCACCCCGAGGTTTACGTCGTTCTTCTTCCTGCCATGGGTATCGTGGCTGAAGTGATGACGACCTTCTCGCGCAAAAAACTCTTTGCCTATAAAACCGTCCTTTTCACCACGATCGCAACCGGTGTCTTGAGCTTCTTTGTTTGGGCTCACCATCAGTTCATCGCCGGTATCGACCCGCGCATGGCGAACATCTTCACGGTCACGACCGTTTTGATCTCGATCCCCATCGCGGAAATGCTCTTCGTTTACATCGCGACTCTTTACGGCGGGTCGATCCGCTTCACCACTGCCATGCTTTTCGCCCTGGCGTTCCTGGCCACCTTCCTCATCGGTGGTGTGACCGGTATCTTCCTGGGTGCCAGCGGCGCGGATATCTACTTCCATGATACCTACTTCGTGATCGCGCACTTCCACTACACCTTCGTGCCGATCGCTGTGATCGCGGTGTTTGCGGGTATCTATTACTGGTTCCCGAAAATGTTCGGTCGTTTCATGAACGAGACTTTGGGTAAAATTCACTTCTGGGGTACCTTCCTCCCGTTCAACACGATCTTCCTGCCTCTGTTCTTTACAGGCGCAGCAGGTGACCACCGCCGTATCTTCACCTATGCGAATTTCCCTCAGCTGGCGACACCAGGTCTGCAGGATCTCCGCATTATCGCGACCGTTTCGGTTGTGATCCTGATCTGCTTCCAATTCCTCTTTTTCTGGAACTTCTTCTACAGCATGTTCCGTGGTGCCAAAGCCGGCAAGAACCCATGGAATGCGAACACCTTGGAATGGGTTGCTCCGTCGCCGCCTCCACATGGTAACTTTGATGTGTTCCCTGAAGTGTATCGGGGTCCTTATGAGTTCAGTGTGCCAGGTCGCGCTCAAGATTTCTGGCCACAAAACGAGAAAGCCTAATCTGCAGAGGAAGAGAACGTGGGAATGCAAACTCCAGTAGCGACGGGTCGCAGTGTAACAGGTATACCAACAGGCCGCTTGGCGGTCTGGTGGGTCATTGGGTCGGAGATCGTGATCTTCGGCGGTCTTCTGATGTACTATATTATGCTGCGTAATAAGTACGATTATTGGGCTGAAAGTTCGGCGCATACTGCCACCATGGCTGGCGCGTTGAACACCTTCATCCTTTTGACTTCGTCATTGTTTATTGTTCTGGCTCACTACTATGCTGAGAAGAAGGATCACCTGAAATCCTTCAAGTACATTTGGATGACGATCGCCGGTGGTCTTGGCTTCCTCGTGGTAAAATCCATTGAGTGGACCAACGAAATCATGTCCGGTTATACGATCACTTCGGAACTGTTCTGGTCCTTCTATTATACAGCTGCCGGGATCCATGCCGTCCACGTTATCGCGGGTATGGTGATCATGGGAATTATCTCCTTCGATGTTCTGCAGAAGAAAAACATGCATCGCGTCGAACTTATCGGTATCTACTGGCACTTTGTGGATATCGTCTGGATCTTTCTGTTCCCCTTGCTCTATATCGCGAAATGATTGGTTGGGAGGCTTAAATGGCAGATCACGCGCATAACGAAGAACATCACGGTCCGGCTTTTTACGTTAAGATTTACTGGGTCCTTCTGGCCCTTCTTGTGGTCAGTATCATCGGTCCGGAGCTGGGCAATCGGCACTTGACCTTGATTACCGCGTTTGGTATCGCCATCGTCAAGGCTCTGATGGTGGCTGCGTACTTCATGCATCTGAAGATCGAAAAGAAGTACATCTGGTATATGCTCTATACCATGCTCCTCATGGTTTTCCTGTTCTTCCTTGGTACCGCGGCTGACACCATGAAGCCCGATGGAAACAACTGGAGAAACGAAGCCGCCCATCGGCTGATTGAGCAGCACAAGGGCAGCACGCCAGCGCCCCATTGATTTTTGAAATTTACAGCGTGCCCGGTCGTGCCATACGGCCGGGTTGCTTGTCCCTCAAGGAGTCCCTATGGCTCAGACTATGAGTCTATCCGCGGGATCAAGACCTGCTCGCAAGACTGCCATCCCCAGTAGCGTTTTTGGTATGCTGATTTTCGTTACGACGGAGATCATGTTCTTTTTCGCCTTGGTCAGCTCGCATACTGTGATCAAGTCCACAGCCGGCGTCTGGTCTCCGCCTGAATCCGTACGTCTGCCGATCCTGACCACGGGCTTTAATACTCTCGTGCTTCTGAGCAGCGGTGTGTTCCTGTTCCTGGCTGGTCGCAATTTCGGCAAAGAAAAGGCCCGTACTCTTTTTGCTTTGGCGATCGTCACCGGACTCTTCTTTGTCACGCTTCAGGGATATGAGTGGATCCAGCTGATTCGCTACGGTCTGACCATGACCTCGGGCGTCTTCGGCGCGACCTTCTTCCTCCTGGTGGGCAGCCACGGTCTGCACGCGGCCTCGGGTGTGTTGGCTATGATGATAGTTTACCGACTGATGAGTCGGGGAAGGATCAACAGTGATCATTTCAAAGCACTCCAGATTTTCTGGTTTTTCATCGTCCTTATCTGGCCTCTTTTCTATGGTCTCGTCTATTTCTGATCGGCTTCTCCTGCTGGCGTTTTGTGTTCTGACTCTGAAGGCCCCGGATGTCCTGGCCTGTGCAAGCTGCACAGGGGCAACGCCGGAACCTGTGCGGCAGGCTTACAATTACTCGACGGCCTGGCTGTCGTTTATTCCGCTGATCTTCATGGGATCGGTGATTTATTTCTTTATTCGAGCCGTCAAACGTGGAAACGCAGAAGAACAACAGTAAGTCCTGGCCCATTTCCGTCTTCGCCGTTGTGGTGCTGATCGGATCCTATTTTGCCATCCAGCGCTGGTTCAGTGATCTGGATGACAAGCTGGTCGAGTACGAGCGTTTTGAAATCGCTCCTGCCTTCGAGCTGCCCCTGCAGAAGCTGGTGAAGCCTGATTCGCTGGCCGGGAAAAAGAACGTGACGCTGGCTGACCTGAAGGGCCAAACGGTCCTTCTGCATTTCTGGGCCAGCTGGTGCGCGCCGTGTCGCGAAGAAAAACCGATCCTGGCGGAGCTTGTCAAGAAGCATCAGGACGGGTCGATGATCGTGATCGGTGTGTCGAGCTATGAAACCGAGGCCGCGCTGCGCGGTTCGGGAATGCTGGAGGATACGCCGTTCACCGTGCTTTTGGACGAGGAAGGCACGACGGCTGTCACGTATAAAGTCCGCGCCATTCCCCAAAGTGTCCTGATTGATGGGGAAGGACGTGTGCGCTACCGGGTCAAGGGTCAGCTGAATGAGCAGGAAATTGCCGCCCTGGATGATATGCTGAAGACCATGCGAACCGAAAAGAAAGCGTCGACGGCTGACCTGCACCCGCAAAGCAAGACCTCGACGGCAGCCGCCACCCTTTAGGAAGGACAGCCCTATGCTGCGTCAAATCCTGGGTTCGCTCCTGACCTTCGTTGGCATCATGGGGACCTTTGTCTTCTGGTACGAAGTCATTCCTTTGGCTCCCCACTTCGCTGAGTGGGATCGTAATCCCGAAAATGTTCTGATCATGCTGGCCATCTGGGCCCTGGTCGGTGGATTCAGCTGCCTTTTCATGTCGCGGCACATTGCCAACTGGGCCATGCGCGTGGACCTTCTGCCCCTGGATCAGGTCGATGCGGATGTCGCGCGCGCTGAGGCAGTTTTGAAAAAGACGGTGACGCGACTGAAGCTCGCGCGTGCGCCTCAGCTCGGGATTTACGAGCAGCCGGAAATCAATGCGTATATCGCAGGATTTAGCCTGAAAAATAGCACTTTGGTGCTCTCGCGCGGAGCGGTTCAGAACCTGAACGAGGACGAGCTGGAAATTCTGATGGGCCGCGAACTCCTGCACTTTAAAAGTGGCGACCTCATCGGCCTCGCTTTCATGGAAGGCATGATCTTCGCCTTCACCCTTTATGTGGCCCGCATGCTGGCCTTTCTGATGGGGACCAGCCTGAGACAGACGGAAGAGGAAGCGACCTCGTCTGATTTTGCGGAACTCTTTGTCACTGGCGGTCTGATTCTGATTCTGACTCTGCCGGGCGCGATCGTCTTCTGGTGGTTCAGCCGTGCGAGTGCTCTGCGGGCTGATCAAAGAGTGGCTGCTGTGTTCGGCAGCGCTCCATATCGCGCCTTGCTTGCTCGATTGCCCGGTGGCCAGCCCCCGCGGCGTGAAATATTTTCCGATGCCTTCAAGCTGCAGAGCCGCCGTTATCCGGCGTTTCTATCCTGGATGACGCTGCAGCCTGATGTTTCCCTTCGAACCAAACGTTTACCTGTCTAAGGATACGCTCGATGAATGCAACGATCAAAAAGACCTACAACGCCCGCGTGGTATTTTGGATTCTGGCCGCTCTGGTAGCACTGACTGCTGTTTACATGACCATCGTCATCAAGAAAGTTCCACGCAGCGTGGAAAGCTCGAAGATCGGGCCTTTCCCGGCGCTCGTGGAAAAGTTCGTGGCCTTTCATAAAAATCCGCCCGCACCGGGGCATGACGGCAAGACCTGGGACAAGGAAGAGGTGAACGCTGTGATGCAGCAGCTGACGCCGTATGAAGGCCTTGCCATGAAAAGAGCGGCTGTGAAGTATGAGCTGCTCAACGTCAGTCAGACGACTCTGGATGAACGCCCGCTGCTGATGATGCGTCTGAAACATCCTGAAGGCGCCCAGTTCAGCCTGGCCATGTTCCCGATTGCCAAGCGGCACTTTCCGAAGACGCGCAGCTTCGTGCATAAGGATGCCTGGTTCTTTCAGTATGGCAAGGACCTGGAAGGCTCGCCTATGGCGCTGCAAACGGAGATCCCTTCCCTCAAAGGACAGAACGAGAATTTGATCGCCACCAACTATGGTAACGATTACTACCTGCTTTTGATAGGGGAGTCATCGGCTAAAGAGCTTGCCAAATGGCTGTTTGAAAGTACGACCGTCTTCTCGCCCAAGAAATGAAATTTTTTTCAGGCTTTGGTGTTGACAAAAATATCTGAAACCAATAATTATGGAGTCCTCCTAGCGGGGGTGTAGTTAAGTTGGTTATAACGCCGGCCTGTCACGCCGGAGGCCGCGGGTTCAAGTCCCGTCGCTCCCGCCATTTTTGCAAGGTATCGCGTTAAGCGAGAAAAATAAAAGCCTCTCTCAGTAACCCTGAGAGAGGCTTTTTGACGTGTCATTGCAGAGTGCTGAAATTCTTCATTTTTTTGAAAAAAAAGTTGGACAAGCGGAACCAGTTTCTGTATCTTCACAACTCGTCGGATGGGGGTGTAGTTAAGTTGGTTATAACGCCGGCCTGTCACGCCGGAGGCCGCGGGTTCAAGTCCCGTCGCTCCCGCCACTTAAATTCGAAGATTAAAACCTCTCTGTGAAAACAGAGAGGTTTTTTCTTTTCGGCTGTGAAAACGGAAAGTTTTTTTCGAATTGTAGAGATTTTCCAAACCGCGGAGACTCCCGAACCGCGGAGGTCTTTCAAAACCCCCGCGCCCCACGTTTCAAGTCCCGCTCTCACACAGCTTTTCCATCACCTCAAGCAATTCCTTGATATCCACGGGCTTCGCCACATGAGCCTGAAACCCACTGCGAAAGGCCCGGGTTTTATCCTGCCCTCGGGTATAGGCGCTCAGGGCAATCGCCGGAATCGCGCCGCCTCCTGTGCGTCCACGGGCCCTAAGGGCCTCGGCGAATTGAAAACCATCCATCGTCGGCATGCCGATGTCGGAAACTATAAAGTCAAAGGTCTTGCCGATCAGAATCTGCAGCGCCGCCTCGCCACTTTCCGCCAGCTCCACAGTCAGCCCCAGCCGCGTGAAGACCAGAGCCAGAACCTTGCGTGACGCCGGCTCATCATCGACTATGAGAATGCGCTTGTTCTGCAGGACGGGCGGACACTCCAGGCGAAAAAAATCACTCGGTGTCTCCCGTAGTCCCTGCACGGCCATGTCCAAAGGCGCGATCGGAAGTTCGATCTCAAAACGCGCCCCCTGATTCTTGCCCGTGCTATGCGCCCGGATGCGACCACCGTGCAGTTCTATCAAGTGACGGCAGATGGCAAGGCCCAAGCCGAGTCCCAGATGCTTGCGGGCCATGCTGTTGTCGCCCTGACGGAAGCGATCGAAAATGAAAGGCAGAAGGTCGGGTTCGATACCCTGACCGCTGTCCTGGATGGATATGCGGACGTTGGAATCCTCCTGCGCGAATTCAAGGTCGATGCGCCCCTGCTTGGGCGTGAATTTCACAGCGTTGTTCAGAAGGTTCCAAAAAACCTGCTGCAGACGATCGGGATCAGCATAGACCATGACCGGCTGCTTAAGGTTATTGATCAGCTGAATACCCTTGGACTGAAGCGCGGGCTTCACCGAACTGATGGCATTCTGCAGCACGCGATTCACATCGATGACCTCGGCGTGGATCTGCATCTTGCCGCTGACGATGCGCGAGATATCGATCAGATCCTCGATCAGCTGCAGCTGATCATAGGCATTGCGCTCGATGGTTTGATAGGCATCTTCATATTCGCTTTCATGCAAAAGCCCGCCGCGTATCATCTGCATCCAGCCGATCATGGAATTCAAAGGCGTTCGCAGTTCATGCGAGACCATGGCCAGAAATTCATCCTTGGCCTGGTTCGCATACTGCAGCTCCCGGTTCAGGTTTTCAATCTCCTCAGCCTTACGCACGATGCTGGCA
Organism: Oligoflexus sp.; assembly: GCF_035712445.1. NCBI lineage: Bacteria > Pseudomonadati > Bdellovibrionota > Oligoflexia > Oligoflexales > Oligoflexaceae > Oligoflexus > Oligoflexus sp. Next base: position 92,777 of record NZ_DASTAT010000010.1, read on the forward strand.
ACCAGGAGATAAAGAAAACGCGTGGCCGCTTCCACCTGCCAATCAAGCCAGTGCTGCGATTGTCCGTTCACCGTCTCCTGCCACAGCGCAAAAGAACCGCGCGGGGTCAGACGATTGGTTTCTGGATCCTGAATCTTGCCGGGATTTCCAGCCCAGTTGACGATGCTGACCAACTCCGGTCGAAACCAGATGATGCAATCGTCGTGTCCGGAATGCAGATGAATGACAATGATGCCAGACGCGGTATGAGCAAAACGCGCGGCTTCCGGAAAATCCCTGGACAGTTTATGAGTCACGTAAACGTCTTTTTTATCCTGAGCCTGAAGCCAGGCCACCAGCTCGGTAATGTCGGTCTTGCTCGGCGTGACGCCCGCAGTCGCGATCTGATTCCGATATTTGATGGCTACGCCCTGAGCCTGCACCAGCTGCAAAAGATCCGCCGAGCGCTGCAAAAGGCCTTCGATCAAAGATGAGGCTGCGGCAGCGCTGGTGAGGATATCCGACATGAACTGGGCGGCGGCCGCGCGCGGCGAATTATGATCGCTACGTTCACGGGATGCGATCTGCCAGGATAGGATCTGCGCGAGCGATTCGCAGGCGAGTCGCACATCGTAGGACACATGCTTGGGGGCATAGTGATGGCAGGCGATCAGTCCCCAGAGCTTTCCCTCCTGCACCAGAGAAACCGACATGGACGCCTCAACGCCCATGTTGCGAAGATACTGCAGGTGAATGGGTGACACACTCCTTAGAACGGAATGGCTCAAATCAATGGGTTCGTGCAGCTTGGACTGAGAATGGGCGATCAAAGGAGCCGGGGTGTAATCGCGATCTGCAATCAGGCGCAGCCTATTGATGGTATAAAGGCGCCGGGCCTGCTCCGGTATATCGGAGGCCGGATAATGAAGGCCCAGGAAAGGCTCCAGGTGGGCTTCCCTGGCTTCCGCCACCACCTGGCCATTCCAATCGCTGTCAAAGCGATAAAGCATGACGCGATCGAATCCTGTCAGATGTTTGACCTCCTGCGCCGCGCGATGACACATCTCATCTACCCTATCCATCTCCCGCATGCCGGAGATGGTTTGCCGCAGGCGCAGATGGTAATTGTCGAAAATTCCGTTTGCGCTGCTTCCATGATCCTCAAGCTCGATGATGAGAAGACCCGAGCTGCGATGCAGAATGCCCTGCATCAGGCGGCTCTGGCCCGCGTTCTGATGCTTGACCTCCAAAGGTCCGCAGAGGCGCGGATCACTCACGCTGCCGAGGCAGTCGAAGATGTTCTTCAGGCTGGGCTCATCAAACAGTATCGAAATGTCTTTTTGCAGAATGGATTCGGCCGAGTATCCGAAGAAATCGAAAATATTGTTGCTGACAAGTTCAATGACCCGACTGCTTTCCTTGATTCCCACAAGCACGCCATGAGGCTGAATGGATCCAGGGATGTGAATGGGTTCCTGGTCACAGTTGGTGAGATCCACGGTGCGATCGGTCGGATCATTTTTCATCGTGTGATTCCAATATTATTCAAACGACATTCAACAGTAATGCGCAGTATCCATTTTTTCAATCCCTTGCTCTGCGTCAGAAATTAATTAAAACGCACGCACCTTTTCGCACCTTATTTCCCGGATTCTTTAACATGATGGAATCGCTGATTTATACCTGTGAACGCTGCAGACAATTGTCTGCATTTTTTTTCTGATCACCGAGATGCTGGGCCGTTCTTTTCTTGCAAAGAACCTTGCGAAGAACGAAAATTCCGGCTATTTTTCTTGCGCAACCCTTCAACGTGAAACGCACGAAGAGACGACTATGGCCTTGGACGGTCTTCAAACGAGAAAGCTTGTTCCGACAGGAATTTCAGGATTGGATGATATCCTGCTCGGCGGTGTGATGCTGGGCAACGTGATCATTCTCGAGGGCATGCCCGGGACCGGGAAAACGACGCTGGCGTTGGAATTTCTTTATCGAGGCGCGGCGGAGATGAATGAGCCGGGGCTTCTGCTCAGCTTCGAAACCTCGCCGGAAAAGCTGCGACGGGATGCGGCGGGCTTTGGTTGGGATCTGCTCGAACTGGAGCGCCAGGACAAATTGAAAATCCTGGAACCGGAACCGAAGGGCCTTTGGGATGATCTGCAGAATGGCGAAGGCCCTGTCTTTCAGGAGCTGAATCGACTGGGCGCGAAACGCTTGGTGATAGATAGTTTGACACCGCTGCGAATCATGGCGGAGCAGAACGGTCCTTATGCATTGCGCGCCATACTTCATAAACTGCTCGATCAGCTGATCAAGATTCCGGTGACCGCCATGATCACGACAGAAATCAGCAGCACCCGGCCTGTTGGAGAAACCGGGGCGCTGGCCGAACAGTACCTGGGTGATACTGTCATGACCCTGCGCAAACAGGCCAGGCGCCGCAGCGTGCATCGCTCGATTGAAATAGCCAAGTCGCGCGGCCAGGACTTTATCTCGGGATGGCACTCTCTTAAGATTCGCGAAGGGCACGGCATTTCCGTCTTTCCCCGCGTTTATGCCCGTCCTCGGGATAATGAGGAGCAGCCGACCTCCACGTATCGCGTTTCCTCGGGCAATGCGTCGCTCGACAGCATGCTCGGCGGTGGTCTTTTGAAAGGCTCCATCACTCTGGTCAGCGGTGTTTCGGGCACGGGAAAAACCATTTTGGGGATGCAGTTCCTCAGCGAAGGCGCCCGAGCGCAGGAGCGCTGCCTTCTGGTATCCTTGGATGAGCATCCCGAGCAAATCCTAAGAAACGCCGATGCTCTTGGACTCGACTTCCGTAGCCTCCACGAAGCGGAGCATATCCTTCTTCACTACGATTCGCCGTTGGAAGTGGAACTCGATGAACATTTCTATTGGGTCAAAGGCCTTGTGGAAAAACACAATGTCACGCGGGTGGTCATCGACTCCGTGGCGACCTATGAAAACGCCTTGCCCGATGAATCCCGTGAGTTTTCTGTGGCGCTGGCCAATTATCTGAAAGGCCGCATGGTGACCACGATCTTCAACTTTGAATGCCCCGAGCTGCTCGGGATTTCCCAGATCAATGATCGCATGAAGTCCTCGGCCATCGCCGATAGCATCGTGCTGCTGAACTACATTGAAATTTCCACCATGATCCGTCGGGCCATCACCATTCCCAAGTCGCGCGGCAGTCAACCCGATCATCGCACGCGGGAATATCGGATCGAGCAGGGCGGCATCACCATCCTCGATGATAAGTCCGTCGAGGGCGTGGAACGCGTGCCGCAGCTGCCCTTGTCCAGCTATTACGGTGTCCTGGCCCGGGCTCCGACGCGGCACAGTCCGATCATTGATGAGCATGTGGCAGCGGGCAAGCCTCTGCCGAAGTCCAAGCTGCCCAAATCCTCGCTCAAGGATAAAAAAGAGAGCACAGGCAAAGCCCGGAGCAGGAAAGGACGCTGAATGCAGCAAATCCCTGGTGATGGTGAACAGCCGTTCCTGGATCGTTCCGTATGGACGGAACCTCTTTTCAAATTTGCTCAGGTTTCAGGTCTGGTCATTAGCCTTTACGATCCCAAGGGAAGGCGCTTGTGCGGGCCCTGCTTCAATCAGAGTCTCGCCTCGCGTTTGGCGCGCGCGGGCATATGGGATGAAGGCGGCTGGGGCCTGGCTCATGAACGGCAGCTGGTCCAGGGCTGCGTTCGGCAGAAAGAGGCCGTTCAGGAATCCATTCTAGGGCTTTTCGGGCAACTCGCCCTGCCCTGTTCCCACCAGGGTGAGGTGGCCCTTGTTTTTGTGCTGGGCTGGGTGCCTCAGCACGGAGCGGATTCGGAGACGCTGAAACACCTTGCGAACGTGCTTGAAATTCCGTTGGAAGAAATCTGGCAGCAGATTCGCATGATGGCGCCGATTTCAGGGGATCGCCTGCGCATGCACGGTCATATGCTGGAAATATTCTCCGATAACCTTCTGCAGCAGCTGGCCCTGCATAAGGAAAAGCATCGCGAAATCACCGGCTGGAGAATCCTGAGCGACTCGGCCTTCGCGCTGGCCGGTGCCACGACCGAGCACGAAATTTGCCAGATCGCGCATGGGGCGCTGCGCTCGCTTCTGCAGAATGCGCATGCCGTGATCAAATTGATCCCTGCCCGAGGTCCACTCGGAGCCGCGATTCCCCATGAAAACGAGGATAAGAGTTTTGTGTCGATGATGCCGCGGATCGCCTCGGTGCGGCAGCACATCAGCATTCCCATCCTTGCAAGGCACGAGCAGTTTTTGGGCCAGATTCATATCACGCTCGAATACGGTGAAGACATCAACGATTATCTGGAAACCCTTACGATCCTGGCTGGCCAGCTGGGAGTGGCCCTGCATAAGGCGCGGCTTTTGAGTCTTTGGGACGAGCAGCGATGCGCTCTTGAGCATGGGCGTGCGGACAGCGTGCGGCAGTATAAGGTCAAAGACGATTTTCTCGCGGCCGTGTCGCATGAACTCAAGCTGCCCCTGACAGCGCTGACGGGTTGGGTGCTGAGGATGCAAGCCGATGATGTGGATCCTGCGCGGGCTCAGGATGCCCTGCACACGATCGAGCGCAGTGTCCGGCATCAGTCGCGCCTGATCGAGGATCTTTTGGATATCTCGCAGATGATTTCAGGATCCGTCCATCTGGTTCGCGAGGAACTGGACGCGAGGGAACTCGTGGAAAAAGTTCTGAGCAGCATCATGCCCACGATCGCATCCCGTCAGCAGACGCTTGAAACCATGATACCGGAAGCTCCTCTGCGCCTGCATGGAGATGGGGCGCGTCTTCATCAGGTATTCTGGAATCTTTTATCCAACGCCTCCAAGTTCACCGATGACGGAGGCTGCATCAGAGTCACGCTCGATCAAGCGGACTCGTATCTGCGCTTTAAAGTGAGCGATTCGGGCAAGGGGATCGCCGCCGAGGATATCGCCCAGCTCTTTTACTGTTTTCAACCGGGCCGCCTCTCGGGGGCACACGCCAACAGGGGGCTTGGCCTGGGGTTGGCCATGGTCAAACACCTTGTGGACATGCATGGGGGAACGGTTCTGGCGAAAAGCGAAGGCGAAGGATGTGGAGCCACCTTCACGGTACTCCTTCCTCAGGCTTCCCTTCCGTCACGGACGAGCACCCTCAACGCCTGAGAGGAAGCTGGCGCCGTCCCGGGCGTGTCATGGCTTTTTCGGTGTATCGAATGATATCAACCGCCGGAATGTCCAAGGCCTTCGAGATCTGAAACACAGTGCCGAGGCTCGGCTGCCTTTTGCCGCGTTCCAAAAGGGAAATGAAGGTACGATCCAAGCCACAATCCAGCGCCAGTTGCTTTTGGCTCAAGGAACGGGAGCGCCGAATTTTTTTTAATGCCGCCCCGAAGGCTGTCGCGATTTGCATGCTTAGGTCCTGAGGTCCGAACGAATTGGTTGAGGACACATCCTAGACCTGGAATCTGAAGAATACCAGTCCGCTTCTTGACAGCTGCGATGCTCATTGATTAAGAGAGCAATCTTACCGCGGATTAATAATGTCGAATTGACATGTGAAGTAAAGTCCGTCATTTTGTTAAGATGGAAAGACCCCCTCAAGGAGATTCCCAGCATGTTGGCAACGGACAGTTCTGAACTGGCCAAACTTATGTCCGCGTCCATCGCACCCGTGTTTTTAATCACAGGTATCGGCGGTATTCTTTCGACCATGGCTTTGCGTTACGGACGCGTGATCGATCGCATCCGGACTCTGCTCCGCGACGGGCCGAAACTCTATCGGAAGGAAATCGGAGTGGATCACCTGAATCGTGAGCTGCGTTCTCTTTATAAGCGCGCGCGGCTTCTCAGGACGTCCATCATCATGGGCGTGGTGTCGATCTTCAGTATTTCGATCACGATTTTCGTGCTGTTTTTCTCGCTGACCTATGGACTCGAAGCGCTTTATATCCCACAGTTCTTTTTCATCCTGGCCCTGATTCTGCTGATGATCGGACTCGCGCTTTTCATCCAGGATTTTGTGATGTCCCTGGCCTGCATCGAGCATGATATGGATGTGAGGTCCTCGATTGATATGCAGGAGACGAAGCAGGAAGCGATATTCAAGTCGCTTGACTGATCATCCTCATTAGCCCCCACGTCAACGCGGGGGCGCATCCCCCTCCTTGAAAGCCTTTAGCCACTCGCTGCCACCCATGGTAGCATCATTTTCTTATCCACTTTCCATCACGGTGCTATGTCATGTCGAATCAGAGATGGACGCAGATAGCGTCGGACATCATGGATCTTTATGCACAGCTCGACCGGGACGTCGCATCCTTTGTAAAAGGTTCAGGTATGCATTGCCCGCCCGGTTGCGGGGCGTGTTGCCTCAGTCCGCATGTGGAAACCACGGTAGCGGAAATGCTGCCGCTTGCCCTTTTTCTATTTGAAAGGGACGAAGTGGACCCGGTCATCGAAAGGCTGCAGGCGAGCGGGATGACCTGCGCGCAGTACGAAGCGCTGCCGGGTCAGCCGGAAAAAGGCCGCTGCCGGAGCTATGATCACCGTCCTGTTCTATGTCGGCTCTTTGGTTATATGGGCTCACGGGATAAAACGGGGCAGCCGCGTTATGGAGCCTGCCGCGTCCTGCATAAGCTGGAAGCGGAGCGCATTCAAAAGGTTGAAGCCCAATTGAAAAGCGGCTCGCTCGCCATTCCCTGCCTCACGCCGGCGCATGAAAGATTGGTGGAAATCGGCGGATCCTGGGCGTTGGAGATGATGCCGATCAATCGGGCGCTGATGCGGGCGATTGAAATCGTCGGATTGAGTCAGCAGCTCGACGATCACGAGACGGGTGCAGACCTGGAGCCTTTATGCAGCTGATAGGAATGGACGACCGAACCCGAGAGCCATAGATGTTGCCGTGATCCCCAGGCATCGGGATGCCCTTGAGCATTCCAGCTCAGGGGAATCTCACGCGGAAAGTCCGACCCACCACAAAGGGTGCGACCATCATGATCAGGGTGAAATAGCGGCGAATCATGCTGGTCTTTGCCTATAGGAATAGATGAGGGTCGCAAGGACTGCGGCCAGAAAAAGTCCGCCCGCCGTAAAGAAAATTCCGGCGGGGGCCAAAAGATTCACAAAGTAAGCCGTGCCGATCATTAGGCTGCCGGCCAGGGTGAAAATGGAACTTGCAAAGCGATGGGTGCGATCCCAGTTTTCATCGCTCGCCAGTGTCCATTTCGTTCGAATGCCAACCAGGTTATTGCGTTTGCAGGCCTTGAAGCTCCAGCTGAGAGTGATCATGAAAATGCCGAAGCCCCACACGATAAACACACTGGAGAGGCCTGTTTTCAAATCGGAGGCCACCTTGAGAATGGCTCCCTGGATGTAGACGAAAAGGATGCCGATGCCCGTCTGCACCCAAAGGACGGATTTGCGATTGGCATCGTCATGGGGACCTGGGAGTCTTAAGGTGATCATACTCAGAAGAAACGAAGTCCAGAGGAAGAGGCACGGCAAAAGCCAGATCATGCCCTTGCCTCCCCAGCTATCGACTTCGCCCTTGAAATTCCAATGAATGGGAATGCGATCAGCCAGGTGGGGCCAGGCGATTCCATTACCTAAAATCATTAGGAACAGTGGGACGACTATCACCAGCCAGTTGAGATGTTTGCGCATGGGGGACTCCTTCTCTTACCGAGACGCAGATTTGCAGAGAATGTTGCAAAAATAAAAAACCCGGTCGAAACCGGGTTTTTTGGCTTAGCTTGTGGCTATGACGGGCCTT
>NZ_DASTAT010000011.1 GCF_035712445.1 Oligoflexus sp.
TGACCGCTTCAGATTTGAACTCGGGGGAAAAGGTGCGACGCTTACTTTTTGATTTGGCAGACTTTTCTGGCTTCAAAGTTAGACTCCCTATATTCATGGATTCATCTTAACAGATGGCTCCACGGAATCCGGGTAACTTCAGTCCACTAGCTATAATGTTGGATTGATGATCCGTTTACTACTCGGACGCATACTGCCGCCCAAAGCCAAAGGTTTGATGATCACTAAAGTTTTGGGTCCTCCTGGCACCCCGTCCGGTAATGGTTGACGATCAACTTCCCCCTCTCGCTCCCGATGAAAAAAAGTTTCTGTCACCACGTCACCATTTTTCCAGAAAGTTAAGAGCAGCAAGACTTTGAAGGATGCGGAATTGGTGATTTCGCACTTTTTTGGCGATCACCGCTGCCTCTGGATAGCTATATGTCAAATGCTTTTTTCATTCCTTGCGCTCACAAATTTGTGAGCACCTGAATCCTTCCCGTGTTGATGGGTTTCAATTATCAGCTACCTATGGGGGCAGCTAATTAGGCCCCTGTGAGGACACGCCATGAACCTTCCAACAGCAACAATTCGGGAATTCGCGCGTATCGTCGGAGTGGATCACGCCGCTGTAGTGCGTGCAGTGCAAGGAGGAACCCGTCTTACCGATTCAGTTATTCGGGAGAACGGAAAGGTGCGGATCGTCGTGGCGCAGGGGTGCTACGAATGGATCATGCACAAGGAGGAGATGAAGGATTCGCGGGTACGTAAAAGGAAAAGCCGCACAGCAGGCGTGATGCCACGCGATGTTTCTGCCGAAATGGATCGGCATTATGCCGCTCTTATGAAACGGTTTGAATTCGAGAAGGCATGCAATCAGTTGGTACCTGTGGCTACCACCTTGCTTCACATATCCGAGGCATTACGCACTTTTCGTGACACCATGATGAATATTCCGTTGGTGATTTCTGAACTTTTGCGTCCAATCATGCTTGGAATATTGCGGGAGGACGGGGATAATATTTCCCCAGAAAAGCACAAGCTGATGGACGACGCAGTCCTTCAGATCCGACAGGCAAGCAAACGTGAAGTGCGTAAAGCCCTGAATCAAGCCGCGGATATCATCGACGACGAACGTAAGCGGGACAAAGAAAAGCGCTTGAATGACGAGTCCATGAATGGCTTTTAGTCCTGGGGTGGATCTGAATTATGGCCCTTTTGGTGATATCCGTGGCGGAATCGTTTCCGCAATTCGGCTCGGCGAAGAACTGAGCATTCGAGAGCACGCAGAGCGTAACCTTTATCTAGCTCCTGGTAAGAATCCATTCCCTGGCCTCGTTGATTTCTCAAAGACCCCATATCTCTACGAGATCCTTGATGCTCTAATGCCTGATAATGGGATTGAGAAGCTGGTCCTTATGAAAGGCTGGCAGACCGGCGGAACCCTGTCAGGGCTCGCCTGGACGCTTCATGTGATGGATGCGGCGCCTACCTATATGCTCATCGTTCAGCCAAATGATGAGCTGCGAAAGACGTTTTCTCAGCATCGAATCAATCCCATCATCGCATCCTGCAAGTCGCTCAGAGATAAAATCGAAGACGAGAATAGGACAGAGAAGCTGGAGAAGGACAGCATTCTCACAAAATCCTTCCCTGGTGGCTGCCTTTTCCTCGGAACGTCCACGTCCACCTCGGCTTTGCGCTCCCACTCGTTTCAATATGTTCTGTTTGATGAGGTTTCAGCGTACCTTGCCAACACCCAGAAGAATGGTGATCCGGTAGGCCTAGCCATTGGCCGGACCTCCGCCTACGAGGGCCGCAAAAAGCTTTACTTTGTCTCCACCCCGTCCATCGCCGGGCAATGCAGAATCCATGCTGAGTATCTTCTTACTGACCAGCGGAAGTATTTTGTTCCCTGCCTTTCATGCGGTCACATGCAGCTCATCACCGAGGAGGGAATTGACTTCTCTCTCGAAATCCCAGTTTTTCGCTGCGAAAAGTGCCACGCAGCGCATCACGAGCAGGACAAGACGGCGATGCTTGCGGGCGGCGAATGGCGTCCGACCGTGACGCCAAGGATCGCCAATGCCCGCGGCTACCATCTGCCGGCGCTCTATGCCCCGGTCGGCATGTGGTCCTGGAAGAGCACACGCGAGCAGCTTATTAAGGGGGCGGATAATCCGGAGGAAAAAAAGGTGTATGTGAACAACTGTCTTGGCCTTCCTTACGAGGATGCAGCCATGAAGCCAATCGATCCCAATGATCTCAGAAACTGTGAACAGCCGGATTGGTCAGAGGAGAACCGCCTTCCTCAGGGAATTGGCTATCTCACGGCCGGCGTTGATACGCACCCCGATCACGTGGACCTTGTGATCATGGGCTGGGGCCGGGACGGTGAGCGCTGGGTGGTGCATCACGAAAGGATCAATGGCGACAGCAACCAGGAGGCCACATGGCTGGAGCTTTACTGCATCCTTCAGCGGGAGTTTATTCATGGCCACTCGGTGAATGGACGTCTTAAGCTCAGGATTGCAGCCACCTGTATAGATACCGGCGGGCACAATACCGGCGCGGTCTATGACTTTTGCCGCGGTCGGGAGGAAGAGTTCATTCTCCCCATCAAGGGCGCAAAGGACCGCGCTGCACCGATCATTGGGTCGAGCAGCTACAAGAAGGAAGCAGACATTCACCTTTTCCCAGTAGGAAAGCTTGCCACGCACGGGCGCCTTTTCTCGTGTCTGCGACGGTGCCAGAAGAAATTGGAGGAGATGCGTACGGCTGCAAGAAACGGGATCACCATGGTCTATGGAGGTCCCGGTCTCATGCATTTTCGTCCTGGCCTGAAAGAAAGCTTTTATAGGGAGTTGACCGCTCCCAAAAGCAAATGGGTTAAGCGCGACGGCAAGGATCAGCTTGCCTACTACACAACGCCTGGAATTGACGATCATGCCCATGACTGCATGCGATATGCGGACGCGGCGCGGGAGTTCATGGGGCAGAATATAGACGAAATCTGCGGGCAGCTTGAAAGTCTGGCCGAGGAAAGGAACAGGTCATGACACTCGAGGAGCAGCTGGACTCAGTCCAGCGGGCCATTGCCAGAATTGAGGAAGGCGGCCAGGAGATTGACGTTGAGGTGAACCAGCATCGGCGCAATGTCGTCCGGGCAAGGCTCAAGGATCTTTATGACCGTGAGGCAAAGCTGAAGATGGCGATCAGACGGCAAAATGGAGAAGGAGTTATATTTGCGATCCCTCGTTAATGCCGCCCAGACCAGGGCCAGAAATAAAGCGGCCAAAGCACAGGCATCAGAATTATTTCCGATCTTTCGTGGTCCGGATGCCCCTTATCGGTCCACATCCAGGGAAAATACCGCGACGTCCGCCTGGTTTCCCGCATCCGCTAGCACGGATGACGCGCTTTTGGGCTCCATGCGAACGCTGCGGGACCAGTCGAGAGATCTGGATCGAAACGAAGGGCTTGCCCGCGGGGCGATCGAAAATTATGTGACCAACGTTGTCTCGGACGGACTTAGGCCTCAGTCCCGCATAGATCATAGACTCCTTGGTGTCACAGAGAAACGAGCCCGGGAGTTCGAGCAGATGGCTGAAATCATCTTTGAGATGCACATGGGGAGCGATACAGCGGATTTTCACGAAACCGCCAGCTTTCCCCTCATGCAGGCCCAGGTGCTCCGTGCAGCCTTTCTGGATGGTGACAGCCTCGCTGTCAGGCGGTTTTCCAAAAGACCGGGCGCGATTCTTTCCACCTCTGTTCAGCTTATTGATGGGGCAAGGCTTCGGAATCCGGATCGGAATGTAAACCCCAATATGGATGTCCGAGAGGGGGTGGAGTTTCGGGATGGCGCTCCGGTCGCCTTCCATGTGGCAAAGCCTGGTGCAAACCTCTTTTTGGGAACGGAGACCGTCAGGGTCCCTCGCTTTGATAGTGAAGGCCAGCCGCTGGCCCTTCATATTTTTCAGCAGCGGCTCATAGGACAAAGTCGCGGCGAACCGCTCCTGGCTCCGATTATCGAGAAATTCAAACAGATCTCCAGATATTCCGAAGCCGAGATCGCGGCCGCGGTTATCAACGCCTACTATTCGATGTTCATTACGACCGAAACTGGCGGAACCTTCGGCAACAGATCACAGGCCCACCTCTCACGCGATGACGAGGGAGCGGCAGTGCCGGTTGGGCGGCGATCCAATACTATCGAGGCAACCAAGGGGACAATCGTGGAGCTTTTGCCGAATGAAAAGGTCATGACCGCGGCTCCAGGTCGGCCGAACTCCAACTATGATCCTTTTGTCCAGGCGGTGATCAAGCAGATAGGGATAGGCCTGGGGCTTCCCTACGAAGTTCTTACCCAGCACTTTCAATCCTCGTACTCAGCTGCGAGAGGGGCGATTTTGGAAGCCTGGAAGGCATTCAAGGCGAGAAGGGCTTGGCTCGTTTCCTCTTTCTGTCAGCCGGTATGGGAATGGGTCATTACCGACGCAGTTCGCGCAGGGCTGCTGGAAGCTCCCGGATTTTTCGAGAGCCCGCTCAAAAGAAAACTTTGGCTTCGAACTCAGTGGTGTGGGAGCGAGATGGAGTCGATTGATCCCCTGAAGGATGCCAAGGCTCACGAGGTGGACGTTAAAAACGGCTTTGACTCGCGCCGATCCATATTGGAGTCGCGCGGACGCGATTTCGACAAGCTTATGCGCGAGCTGGAAGAGGAAAAACCCTTTTTTTCAACAAGTCCAGAAAAAGCCGCACAACTCAAGCCTAATTGAGCCAAAGGGTGGCCTTTACAGCCTAGTGAAGCAAATGCGGGTGAAAGGCCAGGAACCTAGCCGGGATTGCGCAATGTGCCTGCCAGTACGGGGGCTAAGCTGGACAGGTTCCGAATTTTTCCAGCCAATTTGGCCAGTTACAATATTTTTAAATTATATATAATTTATGAATCACTTTTTGCCGAAAAGGTATATAGTACCTGACAGGAGACGTAGTGAAAGATCTGCTTTGGATTGGGAATGCGTTGAAAGAACTTCGAGATCTTCCTGAGGACGTAAAGCGCGAAATAGGTTTCGATCTGCGACTGCTTCAAAAAGGTTTGGAAGCTCGGGACTTTAAACCCATGATCACAGTGGGTAAGGGGGTTCTGGAAATCCGGGTTCGGGACGGTGAAGGTCGAAACGTTGGTCGCTGTTTTTACGTCGTGAACCGTGGGGACAAGGTTATCGTGCTTCATTCTTTCGTAAAAAAGTCCCAGAAAACCCCGAAAGCTGAAATCGAAAAAGGACAGCTTCGCTATAAGACCATGGAACAGGTTCTGAAATAAATCGAAAGGAACGGACCATGAAAAAGAAAATCGAAAACGAAGAATACATCGAATATACCAAAGGCGACAATGTTTTCGAGGATCTGGGTTTCCGCCCAGACGAGAGCGCCCGCTTGCGTTTCAAACAGGAACTTTGGCTCTATATTGTCGATAATATAAAGCAGCGCGAGCTGACTCAGCATCAGGTTTCGAAAATTCTTGATGTTCCCCAGTCGCGCGTAAGCAATGTTATGAACGGAAAAATTCAGGGAATGACGATAGACTCACTTATGGAGTTTGCAGCAAAGCTTGATCAGAATGTTACGTTTGAAATAAAACGCCTTGCTTGACTTCCTTGCAAACCCTGCAGTTCCACGCAGGATTTTTGCATCAAATCCCAAAAGGTCGCGCAATCTAAACCTCTTTGAATCTCATGTCAACACTTACAGTGCTCACTAATTTGTGAGCACCCAGGCCCTTCCCACACCCTTTCTGAAGTGGATATGTTCACCTCGTGATTAACGCGAGGTATCGTTTGTCTTACCTTCTGAGCTATCTCACCAAATCAACCTGGGCCATGACCGAAGAGGCTTTGAGAAGCCTTCTCGCCGTCGTTCAAAACCGGAAAAAAGAAGGGGCTCTTGAAAAATATGCGGGCGAGCCCATTAAAAGAGCCCGAAAAGCTCACAATCGGGGCGGGATCGGAGTGATCCCGGTCCGTGATTCACTCTTTATGCGCGCAAATCTCATGACGGAACACTGCGGAGCCACCTCCTACGAGACGCTCATGCGTGATTTTCACTCGCTGCTCTCAGATGAGTCCATTCATGCCATTCTCTTTGATATCGACAGCCCTGGCGGTGAAGCCGGCGGCTGCTCGGAGCTTGCCGACGCAATTTTCAGTGCCCGGGGACAAAAGCCCATCCTCGCCTACATATCCGACTATGGGGCCTCGGCCGCTTACTGGATCGCAAGCGCATGTGACCGGATCTACGCCTCGGACTCGGCGATTGTGGGCAGTATCGGAACACAGATCGTTGCATTTTCTGGCGACATGGAAGGGGAAATCAGAATTGTGGCCAGCCAATCTCCCAATAAAAACCGTGATCCTGGTACTCCTGAGGGAGCTGAGGCGCTTCAGGAAAGAGCTGATGCCCTTGCAGAGATTTTTATCGGAAAGGTTGCACAGTACCGCGGAATAAGCCGCGACAGTGTCCTGAAAAACTACGGACAGGGGGCTGTTTTCGTCGGCGAAAAAGCCAGAAGACAGGGCCTTGTCGACGGGATTTCGACATTGGAAAAAGTCATGGAAACACTTGGAGAGAAAACAGTGACCAGTTCGGAAGAGATTACTGCCGCATATATTGCGGAAAAACACCCGGAGATTGCGCAGCATTTCAAGGAGATCGGCGCAGCCTCAGTGCTTGAGAAAGTGGACGCCGAGCAGAAACGTGTCGCTTCCATCCGGGAAAGTGCAAAAGGCCTCGTTTCAGAGGAGTTCTGCAAAGGGCTTGTGGAAGGCGGCCTACCGGCTCATGAGGCCATGGCGGCCATTATCCGGGAAGCCCAGAAAAATCCCATGAAGCCAGGACCTGATTCAAGGCAGGCCGAGGACAGTCAGCTCTCGGGTCTCAATGCCCTGCCGATCGAGAGTGCAAGAGGCGAAGGGCCTCAGTCGCTTGATGAGCGGCTTAAGGCCACGTTTGCCATGCTGCAAAAGACCGGGACCATCAGGCTGCGGGAGATCACATGAAATACCAGCCAGGATATACGAAAGTCGCAAAGTTTGAACCCAAAGGGATCAGGCTTGGTCACGAGCAGATCCGGCGTGATTCAGTCGTCATTGAAAAGGGCCAAAAGCTTGTCATGGGTTCAATTCTCGGTCGCAAACCCAACGGAAAATTCGTGCTGTGTGCTGCGAAAAATGAGGATGGCACCCCTGTCACGGACGGAAGCGAAAAAGCCTACTGCATCTTGCAGGTCGATGTCGATGCAACCGATAGCGACAGGGAAGGCGAGATCTACCGGCAGTGCGCCGCCTTCTGGCTCGATCTGACGGTCGGACGGGGTCACACCATGGCTTCGGTGGTGGAAGACCTGGCCGCTCGCGGCATCTTTATCAATAAGGGCGAAAAATAATGGCGAATCTTGATATCCACAGTACCTACTACCTCGGTGGTCTTTTCGATCAGATTGTTCCTGAGGCTGCGCTCTTTCTCGATACCTTTTTTTCAAAGTACCCTGTTATTCAGTCGAACAGTGAGAAGGTCTACTTTGATGATGTACCTGGGAAGACCAAGGGTGCCTCGCCTTTTGTCAGTCCCAGACGTGAAGCTCCGACCTTTGGCCGGGAAGGCTATGAAACGAATGAATTCAAGCCGGCATATATCAAGGAGAAAATTGATCTCACGCCCGACCTTGGCTTTTCCCGTATTCCCGGGGAAAAATTTGGCGGCGAATATTCGCCCATGCAGCGCCTGGAATACTATCTGGCCCAGGACTTGAGGCGCCTCAAGGATCGCTGGCGCAATCGTCTCGAGCTCATGGCGGCCGAGCTTGTCAAAACGGGAAAGCTGACAGTCAAGGGCGACGGAATTGACGCTCAGCTGGATTTTGGTCGCGATAAATCCTTGAATATCAGTCTTTCCGGCAACAACTCCTGGGCGAGTCCCGAATTTAAAATGCGCGAATTCTTAAACAAGCGCCGCTCGAATATGGCTTCAAAAAACAGACGCAATACCAGCCCCAATATCGCCTGGATTGGTGCCGATGCAGAGGAAATGCTCCTCCGAAACAGTGAACTGAAAGAGATTGTCTCAGACTTCAGGCGCGACGCAGAGGTTCGGTTGAGGCTTTCGCCAGGTCTTCAGTCATTTGAAAACCTCGTTTACGTCGGGAATTTTGGGAGCGTCGATTTTTTCAAGCTGGAAGCCAAGGATCCCGAGGGCAAACCCTTCATTGGGCCAAAGCAGATGCTTTTGACCACGGGCGATATCCATGGCGTCCAGATGTTCGGTGCCATCTGGGACCTCAAGGCAAAGCTCGTGCCGACTCCCGTCTTTATGAAGTCCTGGGAGATCGAGTCCCCCAGCACTCGTTTTGTTGAACTTCAGTCGGCGCCGATCCTTGGAAGCTTCGATCCCAACTGCGCTGAGCTGATTGATATTGCCTCCTGAATCACACAGATAAAGGGAATATTCCATGGATCTGATTTCAAAACAGGACGATCGAGTTTACATCGGCACCGAAAACGAGCCTGTGACCAATTCGCTCATTTTGGCGAGAGAATTTGAAAAGAATCACCACGACATTCTGCGCGCAATTCGCAAAAAGTCTTTTAACTACCCGAAATCATTTACTGAACGCAATTTTGCGGTGAGTGAATATCGGGATGAGACCGGCAAAATGAACAGGATGTACGTGCTGTCGCGGGATGGATTCTGGGCAGTGGTCTTCGGATTCACAGGTAAAAAAGCTGGGCGTTTACAGGCTGAGTTCATCGCTGAATTCAACCGTCGTGCGGACATCATCCATGCGCTACAGGAGCAGATTCGCTCTGAAAACACGTCAGCCCTGCCTCAGCATCGAAAAGAGTATCGGCACAAATACGGCTACCTTCAGATGAAAGCCACAGCTGATGGAAATGTGGAGCAGGAGTGGGTATCCGGCGCAAAGACAATTGCGGAGATGAACGAGATCGAAAACCACGCCCGGCTCCAGCATAAGCGTATCAGCCTTGTGTGGGGAAACCTGAAGTCTTTCATTTCTGAACTTCACCCCAACGATCGTTTCAGTCAGCGCTTCGTTGATTTGCTTGACGATGTGAAGGAGCTGGCTGAACGATGCAAGCCAAAGGCCTATGCCGCAAAAGTAATCCAGGTTCCTATTTTTAGCATGGATGGAGTCCCGCTCTTGGGGCTCAATGCAGCCGGAGCCGATGATCATGTTGCCTCCTGAGTTATCAGAGCCCTTTATCCATAAGGGAAGGGTTTTTCTAGCCGGTTTTACGGAATTTGACATGAAATCCGAGAGAAGCATCAGCCCTGGAGGGTATTCGCGGTTGATTCATCTTCTGGTTGAAGACGCTGATGCGGCGCTCATGAGTGAGATAGACGAAGTCGTGCGAATGAAAAACGGCCGGGTCTATGAAATCAAAAGCATCTGCCTTTCAGGAAACGGGGCTGCGGAAGTTGACCTTGCCCTGGCCCAGGCAAAGCCAGCTGTGAGGACATATTGAAGCTTCTCACGATCCGCTCCGAGATTGAAAAATCCGTAAAGCTAGCTGTGCCGGGCTGGAAGCTTTTCTCGGCCAACACCATCCCGGCGACGGACGACGACTATCCCTGCATCAATACCTTTTTTGATTCGGACAGGCTCATTTCTGACGAAGGGCCGCAGGAGACACGTCGGGTGATCTTTCAGCTGGAGGCTGGATTCAACGTCGAAAGCGGGGACCCGGAAGCTGACCTCGTAGAGCTGAGGCAAAGAATAGAGCATGCCGTTGAGCTGAACCAGGATCTCAAGGATCAGGTGACAAAAATTCGGTTTGTGAAAGTGGATTTTGTCTGTACTCACGACGGCGCGAAGCAAAGGGCGCTGTTGTTCATGACGGCCTGGGTTCACTATCAAAAGCCGCGTGCATGTCCCCCGCCTCCGGTTATCAGCCCGAATCTCCGTCCAGTAATAACTTGCAGGGAGAAGTCTGATGAATGATCTGGCGATTCAGGATTTGATAAGGCGCGTGGACAATATCCTGAGGCCTGGAACCATTTCAGCGGTCGACCTTGAGCGGGGTAGAGTCCGAGTGCGGCTCGGTCCAAATCTTGAAACGGCCTGGCTCGGATGCCTGGAGCAATGGGCGGGAAATCCGCGGTCATCGACACCGCCGAAGCTACAGGAGCAGGTGCTTGTGCTCGCTGCAGGGGGAGAACTGAAGGCCGGATATGTGCTGCGTGGCCTTCCCTCCGCGAAGCATCCGAGGCCATCAAAGAGCCCTGATATGCACATCACTTCCTTCGATGATGGTCTTGAACTGTCATACGACACGGCATCGAATAGCCTTCTCATCTCAAGGCCTGCCGGTCTGAAGCTTATCGTGAAAGCCACGTCCGTCGAGTTTGAGACAGAAAAGTTCGAAGTTTTCAATAAGGCCCGCGTAGGACTAATCAAAACAATTTCGGATGTTTTGAAGCTTATTTTTGGCTCCAAAACGTCGACCATGATGGGGCCACAGCCTCTTCTCCCAGCGTCCGTTGAGGCCCCGGCCAAGGCACAGATCATTGATTCATTTGGAGGATAGGATGCCGCTCTCTGGAACAGAAGGTGCGCTCGGTGCGAAGTTAAAGTCCGCTGCCAAATCCGTGAACGGTGACAGCGATATCGCCTGGGACAAGGTCGCGGAGGCGATCCTCTTGCATATCTCGGGTAACGCGCTTGTTATCGGCGTTGCTCCGCCCAACGGAGGACCGATCGTGGAGGGGAAAATTCAATGACGGGTATGAACGAGAAAACGGGGAAGCTTTTGCGCGGGCAGGAATGGGTCCAGCAGGGGATAAGGCGAAGCCTAAGGACGCGAAAAGGTTCCCGGCCCATGGCCCGCTGGTACGGAACCAATTACATGAGGCAACTCGCGCGCTCCATCAGTGCAGGGACAATTCTGGATCTGACATCCGAGCTCGCCGACTCGATTGAGTCCAGCATACCGGGGGGCAGGCTCGAGTCAGTCGTTGAGCAGGAAAATGGTGAAAGGATGCGTATTTATTTGCGGATTGATGATGCGTCTTTAAGTGTGGGCGCCTGAAATGGATCTACCAAAAATCATCGAGAGTCCTGAATTCAAGGCGATTTTTGCCGATAAGCTAGCCCGATTCACTTCGCTCTGCAGGGAATCCGTGACGGCTGACTTCAGTGAGCCTACGGCAGCCGATCCAAGCTGGCATCATCTTGTCGAGATCGCACTAACGGAGCTGGTGATCCGCGAGAAGATCAATGCGGCCGCCTACTCCCAGCTAATCAAGCTTTCAAATGATCTCGAATTTATCTTCAACGGGAAAATTCGTTCAGATGAAAGCTTTGAGGCCTACCGCGACCGCATGCGCGGCCGAAAATATGAAGCATCCTCGGCCGGCACTATTGCTATGTATAAGGCTCTGACTTTCCTCTACGGCGAGGCCACAGTTGGAACCGGAAACGAAGCCAGGACAGCCTCAATCCAGGATTGTTACGTGCAGAATGTGGCCGGAGATATCCTCATTCACGTGATTGTAAATAGCGAAACCACTGATCTCAGAAATGCGGCGCTCGGAGCATTGACGGAAGCCTTCAAAAGCGAACGCGTAAAGCCCGCTCTGGATTCCGTTTCCTTCAGGCTGGCGACACCCGTTCCCATCACCATTAGCGGTACGATTTCGCTCATGCCGGGCTATGGCTTGGATTACAGAGGGGCCATTGAGACCCAATTCCGCGCCCGTTTTGAAGCCGAAAAGCGGCTAGGATGGGCGCCGGCTGTCAGCTGGATCTCAAAGGAGTTGCATCAGGCCGGGGTGCGTTCGGTTGTGCTTCGCTCGCCTGTCAGCAACATTCCCGTGCAGCCCGAGCGATATCCAGTGATTTCGAGCCTGAACCTCACGTTGGAGGTGGCGGCATGATGGAAAAGATTTTGAAAAGGCTGCATCCGAAGTTTGATGGGGCCGACATCGAAAATATCCGGGTCAGCACCGATCCGGTCGTACGGGAGATGATTCTCTGGGAGTATGGCCTGGAGCCTCTTCTCCCTCATGCTCTGGATCTGACTCAGGTACGCGACGAGGTGCGGGAATTTGCCCGTCTTCATGGGACGCTGTTTGCCATCCGCACGGCCCTCGGGTGGGTAGGCTTTCCCAACGCAAAATTCGTTCGCCTCAATTCGAGAGACTATGAAGTGGATCCGGGCCGTGCTCCAACGGACCAGGAAATCAACGCAATACGCGCTGCGCTGGATGTTTCCGTGCAACCGCGAGGGAAACTCATTCGAATATTTAACGGAGCATTTGAGGTCAGATATGGCTGATGCAGGATACGTCCATGGAATTGTGGTCAATCAGAATACGGGGGCGGTGGAGACCTTCCGTTCGCCGGCCGTCAACGTGGTCGGGATAGTGGGGACAGCTCCAGCAAGCGGAGTTCTCAAGGCCAATGAACCGGCTGCGTTTCCAGGAAAAAAGGAGGCACTTGCAGCGATCTATCCAGAGGGTGCGAAGGGAGAAAGGGGGACACTTTACAGTTCGGTGATCGGTGTTCAGGAGCAGACGTCGGCGCGCGTGGTTCTTGTGCGTTCGGCATCGGATTCCCAGGTGGACATCATCAAGGCAATCGAAGCTTTTTTGGACGCCAAGAGCATCACGGGATTTAAGCCAAAAATCCTTATCGCTCCGGGATTTGGAAATGTGAATATTGAATCTCCTTCCACGGACTCTGTGACAAGAGCCACCGAATCGATAGAAAAGCAGCCGGCTTTCTTGGCTACTGAAGCTGTTACAAATAGCAGCAAAAAATGAAGGAAATAGACCACAAATGGCAAAGATTGCAAATCCGATAGTCTTAAAGCTTTCATCCATTGCAAAACGTCTCAAGGCGATTGCGGTAGTCGATGGACCAAACGATGCATCGGAACTAAAGATTTTCCGAGATCTCAATGGCAATGCACGGATTTATATCGTCTCGCCGACTGTGAAGATTGCTGATGGCGATAGGGTAATTGACGTGCCGGCAAGCGCATACGTGGCTGGTGTATTCGCTCGCATCAAGGTTGGTGAATCGCCTTCGAATCAGGCTATGGAAGGAGTTCTCGGCACAACGCTTCCCATCTCTTTTGAGGTCGATGATCCCGAGACCACGGCTCAGCAGTATAACGCCATGCAGGTGGCCACTATCGTGCGTGATAACGGCTTTCGCGTCTGGGGTGTGCGTGGAAGTGGTAACCCGGAGGATCTCAAGACCAATCAGATCCAAAAAGTCCGTATCTCTGATTCCATTGAGGAAGCCCTCGTCACATCAAACAGCTGGGCTCTGGCCAAAGGCCTTACAATTCGCCTGGTCGATGCTGTTGAGCAAAAGGTGAACGACTACCTTCGCGATTTAAAGCTGGTTGATGAGGCAATCATTGGCGGCAGCTGCGAACGCGACCAGGCTCGTAATACTCCTGACTCGATCGCCAGCGGGAAATACTATTGGAAATACGACTTCACGCCTGTTGCGGTGGCTGAAACGCTTTATTTCGAGGGCTTTAACACAACCGCTTACTATAAGGATTTGGCATAATGAATTCGCTTCGGCTAATTGTCCTGGTTCTGCTTCCTGTCTCCACGATTGGCCTTCTGGCGGCGGATGATCCGCCTTTTTCTGATAATCCGGCTCCGATTTTTGAGAATACCTATCTCATAGATAACATCGGAAACAACAGCCGGGGTGCGGATCTGACTCTTCGGGTTCATAAAAATGCGCCCTTCGGCAATTGCGATAGTCGGATTGATTGTCCTGCATCAGTGATTGTATCCGGCGCCACTGGCAACGTGAATATGCCGGTTGATGTTAATGTGCGAAGCCTTTTTATAGGCAAAAACGTAGTCATTGACTCAACCGGAAAGTGGGTTGGGTCCTCCACTGGACTAATTGGTCCTACTGGGCCTCAAGGCCCAAAAGGCGACACAGGTCCTGCAGGTCCTCAGGGTCTGCAAGGTTTTCAAGGGCCGAAGGGCGATACAGGTGCCCCCGGCCCGGCAGGCCCTCAGGGTCTACAAGGATTTCAAGGTCCAAAGGGTGATACTGGAGCGATCGGTCCGACGGGTCCCCAGGGTTTTCAAGGCCTTCAAGGTCCAAAAGGTGATACTGGCGCGACTGGTCCAGGTGGGCCTCAGGGGCCCAAAGGTGACAGTGGTGCTGCCGGTCCGCAGGGACCACAAGGAGAAAATGGCGAAGGCTGTTGGTATGACGACCGAACCGGACGCATCAACTGTGCCGGCGGCACCTGGATCGAGATCTCCTCGCTGAAAGGACCACCCGGCAGCGCAGGCGCCACAGGTCCTCAGGGCCCGAAGGGAGATAGTGGTCCTGTCGGTCCTGAGGGCCCGAAAGGTGAGCAGGGAGATGGATGCTGGTATGACGACAGGACAAGACGCATCAACTGCGCTGGCGGCACCTGGATCGATGTTTCCTCTCTTCAGGGACCACAGGGCAATGCAGGTCCGACCGGGCCGTCTGGACCTCCGGGTCCAAAGGGGGACACTGGTGGCACTGGTCCGCAGGGCCCAAAGGGTGATTCGGGACGCTGGAACCCTGGTACTTGCCGTGAAGTGAGTAACTTTCTCGAAAAAAATTCGCTGCCACAAATGAATATTTCTTCCGAATGCGCTGCGGATGAGTTTTTGCTGACAGGATACTGCAAGATCTCCACTGCCGGTCAGCTGAGTTCCTGGGCTCCGGAGTTCTCACGCGGACGCTTTTCCTGCAGTGGCTGGCGAAACAATGGGATTCAGCCTCTCTGGGGTGATCTGCAATCCACTGCCGTTTGCTGCAAGAAATAAGGAGAAATCATGTCAGCACAGCTTCCCTATAGCATTGTTAACTTCAACCTGTTCCTTGCCGATGGCGATCATTCAGGCAAGGTTGAGGAAGTAATACTGCCTACGATTGAATACAAGACCGAGGAGGTCTTTAATGCCGGCATGTCCATGCCTATCAAGCAGCCTGTGGCACTTCAGGCCATGAGTGCCACGTTCAAAATGAGCGAGCATGAGGTTCGAAATTTTGCAGCAGCAGGCTCGCCTTTGGCCGGTTTCGTCACGGCAATTCTTTATGGACACCTTCAGAGTGCCGAGGGAAAGACCTCCCAGATCATCTACACGATGCGCGGATCAATCAGCAAAATCGAGAATGGAACGGCAAAGGTTGCAGATCTGAAGGCGGGACAGCAGACTCTTGTCATGGATTTAATGTCGCTGCTGGTCATTCGGGACGGAATCCCTGCCTTTGAAGTCGACGCAAAAGGCGGGGTTCTGGTTCACGGTGTCTTCGATCACTTTGCGTCTCTCCGTAAAAATCTTAAGCTCGCGTAAAGGAAGCCTTATGAAACATAATCTTAAGCATCCTATTCCTTATCAAAACTCCACGATTTCG
>NZ_DASTAT010000012.1 GCF_035712445.1 Oligoflexus sp.
CACCCCGCGTGACCCATGGGTAACGATTTTTTCCGTTAAATCATTCTGGAGGCGCATAGCCAGGCGATCATGCATATCGACTTGAATGGAGACCAGAAGGATATCGCCCATCTTCAATATGGGTATCTGTTCCATGACAAGAGATCCCTTCTAAACTCGGACGGACTGAGACACGATATTCATACCGACCCGCTGCATGGCTAGTCTGAAAGCATCAGCCAACGTCGCCTTTGTGGAAATGCCGCCCAGGTCGATCGCCAGGTGGACAATCGTTTGAGCAATCTGGGGCCGAATGCCGCTGATGATGCAGTCCGCGCCCATCAATCGGGCTGCCGCCACAGTTTTCATCAGATGCTGAGCCACCACGGTATCCACGGTTGGCACTCCCGTGATGTCGATGATTGCAATTTTTGATCCGGTTTCCATTATGGTTGTCAGCAGCGATTCCATGACGGCCTGGGCCCTGGCGCTATCGAGCGTGCCAATCACAGGCAGGGCCAGAATTCCGTCCCAAAGCTTCACGACGGGTGTCGAAAGTTCAAGCATTTCCTGCTGCTGCCGATTGATCAATTCTTCGCGACCCTTCTGGAAATATTCCATAGTGGTCAATCCGAGAGCATCGATCCATTCATTCGCGGCCCATATGGCCTGATAAAGATCATCACTGTTTTTCGCAAGCTCCTGGCCGATCCGCGCCAGGAGCGGTTTTTTCAGAAGGAAAATAAAGCTGGCGGTTTCACTCGGCGTGTAGCCTTGCAGCGCATGATCGCGGGAGAACGTGCTCATCATCTCCTTCAGCTCGTTCCATTCGCGGCTCCGGGTATCGAGGTTGGAATTGTTCTGCAGGCCCTGAATGAAGATGCGGAGAAAATTTTTGCACAGCTCGCGGACTTCGGCTTCGCGCACCAGCCCCATGCGGGTCATAGGCGAACGTTGACCGTCGAGCTGGGCTTTGATCCAATCGGTGAGAATATCGGTCTCGTGTTTCTTAAGGACATCACCGAAGGGATTCTTCTGCTGCATGGTCTTACCTCGTCCAGGAATTTGTGTTCAAAGCTACATGGGTAATGATGGAGTGAGAGATTTCTGGTTTCCTTGATGTTCAAAGGCTTACATGAATTTCCAGCAAAAGCAAAGAGGTGAGAGGATTGCGCGAAATCTTATTCCCTTGCATGAATCAAATTTCATACAGTCTGATGCTTCATTTCGAGTGTTTTGGAAGTCTGGAATGCTCACTGTCCTGAAATTCCTCCAGTGCTTTTTCTGTAAGGAATGCGCGGCTGAGTTGGGCTCGTTCTTTGCAATACAAAGCCTCGTGCATTTCTGAGGTCAGAAATATTTCACAATGACATGAGTTGGAGGTGAATGATGCAGAACGAACAGTCGGTAGAACAGCTGAACCGCTTGTTGCGCGGCGAACTTTCCGCGATCGAGACTTATGAGCAAGCCCTGCAAAAAGTGAAGGATGCCACCACCACCGACACGCTGCGGCGTCTGGCGGAAGACCATCGCTCCGCGGCCGACATCCTGCGTCAGCAGGTGGCGTTGTGCGGCGGCACGCCCGATCATGACTCAGGAGCGTGGGGCGTATGGGCCCGAACAGTTGAAGGCACCGCCAGTCTTTTGGGCGATAACCTTGCTCTGAAAGCTTTGAAGGAAGGCGAAGAGCACGGACTCAAGGAATATCAGGACGTGGCTGCGGATGACAGCATTCCTTATTCCGCCCGCAATCTGATCACCTCGGATCTTCTGACTCGGCAGCGTCAACACATTGGTGTTCTGGATCGCGTAATGGCGACACTCTCTTAATAAATCTGGGAAGGGCTGACCATGGATAGCAAAGTGAAAGAGGCCAGGCACGAGGCCTGGCAGCATCTGCAAAAGCTGATCAAAGATGTGGAAACGGCGATGCTGACGACGATATCGGGCGAAGATTTTCTGAGAAGCCGCCCTATGATTACGCAGGAGACCGATGACACGGGCGTGCTTTGGTTCTTCACCAACGATCATCAGGCGAAGGCCCAGGAGCTTGAAGAAGATCCGCGCGTCAATGTCAGCTACAGCAATCCCAGTGCGAACCGCTACGTCTCGGTCAGCGGACTTGGTGAAGTGGTCCATGACGAAGAGATGAAGCGCAAACTCTGGAAGCCCATCCTGAAGGCCTGGTTTCCAGACGGGGTGGACGACCCGCATCTCTCGCTCCTGAAGGTCTATATTGAGAAGGCGGAGTTCTGGGACGCTCCGGCCAGCACCTGGGTGGAGGTGGCTGGCTTTGCCAAGGCGCTTCTGACCGGTAAGCCCTATGAGGCTTCGCGTCAGGAACATGATACGATTAATTTGGTCGATCCGTCCGGTTTGTCGCAGCAAACATAGGAGAGCTAAAATCTCAGACCGTTTGTCGTTAAATACTAGCCTGATCTGATAGCAATTTTGTTTGTATGACAAAATTTTCTGTCAGTTCAGGTTTACACTTCATTCGCTACTTTAAAGAAACTTGCCCCAGTCCCACCGCGTCAAAATTTTTGTATGAGGCCACAGAGCATAGTGCGGCGTGGGTTGCTCCTAGTACGCTGATTTTTCAACCTATCAGGGTTGGCTAATTTTGAAGTTTCATCTTACGTCTATTCAACTGAGATGTCGGTTATGGCCTCAATTGAACTTTTTCCATTGCAAGTTGCTTTTCGAATTTGGATCAGCCACTTCCAGTAGACCCGCGACTTAAACTTTCGATATGACTACTCGAGTCGTCTGCACCGGCCTCTTAACAAAGCATCTAATCTTAATAATATGACCGAAACGAGTTGAAATTTGCTGCCACATAACCATCGGCAAACCAGATTTATTTCTACCCCATCCGGTCCGCAGAAAACCGATTCAAAACTGCTCTGGATACCAAACCGGAATCCGATCAGGGTTTCCTGTCCACCCCCATTCAGTTAGCATTTCAATAAAAATCTCTCGATCGTATTTGTCGCTAGCATGAGATTTTTGCACAGAAAAGCCGAAGCCAGCCTTTGTTAACTCTTTCTCTAAAGAGGAAATGTCTTCAAAAGACTCAAGAATCAAAGTTCCTTTTTCACCACCAAAGTCATGAAGAAAAACTGGTGCCTTCAAAACAAGTATATTTTTCAACACCAGATCAAAGTCAATCTCAATCGTTAATTGAAGATCGCTTGCGGCTTCTATCCACTTTAATTGGACCTTAGACAAGGGACTCATACCACTCCTAATTGCGTACTGGAAGATGGTTAACTGGCCCGACATGAATATGTGGTTCTTTTCCGAATGGCCTATTTGGATGACTTTCCGGGCCCCGAGCGCGGTCCCCAAAACCGACCTCTTTACCCCAATTGACCAATATTTCGGCTTCAGACTTTGTAACACCGCCAGCTCTTTCCGCTTCTTTCGCTATTTCAACAAGCGCTCCTTGGTCAGGCGTAAATCTCTTACCCGTTTCTGGAGCCTGTGTTTGCTCATTGCCATCGCTCGCCATCCAGTTCTCAATGGCATCAGCAGCAATCAGAGTTACATTTGCCGCGACATAACCAATCGCGGAACCATATGCTGCTCCCTGGGCAGCCCCATATCCAGCGCCAGGAATCGCCAAAGTTCCACCCGATACCGCCCCAGCTGCAGCCCCACCGCCAAGGCCACCGAGGACAGCCCCAGCTGCAGCCCCACCGACTGTAAACCCGGTTGTAATGTATGCTCTCAACTCATGAGCCACACCGTTAAACAACCTCCCCATCGCAGCATTCAAAGCGCCGGATTCAAAGCTTCCGCCGCTAAGCTCGGAAACTGAACCACCGACAATTGCTGCTCGTGCAGCACCGGAAGCGATCTCCCAGCCGTTGCCTTTGGCGCTACCATAGAGGTTATTTTGCCCGGCCAGCTCTGAGAGACCCGATGATAGAAACCCCGACTCGAACCTTCCGCCATTCGCTACCGCAGAAAGACCACCGACTGTTCCATGGGCTGCGACTTTCGCCAGCCTCATGCCTGTATCCATCTTAACGGTTTCGAAGCAAGATCCCACCATATTGAAAGCGGCCGCAGTGATGGCCCCATTCAAGGCGGCCTTTTTGTCCCCATTGGTGGCAACATAGCTGCTTGTATATCCGACAGCAGCATAATATGCCGCCGACTGCTCCCAGGACGCTGATGCCCACTGCGGCTGCCAAATCGTGGCAGCAACCGAAATTGCTATGGAGGCTGCTAGACGATGATAGCGAGCGTCAGACGCCCCTTTTGAGAGCTTACTCCAGGTATTTTCAAGAAATTTGCCCGGATTTTGTAATGCTTTGCTGGCACTGGTTAAACCCCTGCCAAGCTCCCGGAACGCATGCTTGAAAAAATGGCCCGACGGATCAGTATAGCTCAGGGGGTTATTGATAACGTAGCTATACCTGTTTAAATTTTGAACTAGCTTTGGATCTTGCACGTAAGGGTCTGCTGACAGAAAGAGTCCAATCGTGGGATCGTACATCCGCCCCTTCATGTGGATGAGGTTCATGCTCTCAGCGTGATCATGCCCTGTGAACCCACGGCTCGTGGTCTTTGGCTTAAAACCGTCAAGCCAGGAAAGGTCCTGGACGCTGCGCCTTTGGCCAAATGGGTCATAGTCCATGCGTTCAATGATCGCTCCTGTTTGGTCCGCAGCAGCCAGGGTCGAGCCGAGGAAGTCCTTGTAGAGATAGTGTTCCCTCAAATCAGTGCCTTGTG
>NZ_DASTAT010000013.1 GCF_035712445.1 Oligoflexus sp.
GGCTTTCCACGGTTCCACGCGAACCGTGGGGATCGTGGTCGCGCCTCCTGCATAGCGCAGGGGATGAGGCGTGCCGTCGGGGCGATCCGGATCATCAATGATAAGGCCCGGTGTTCCAATGCGGACCCGGAAAAATTCAGAATAATAGGCGGAGATGTTATGAGGGTTGGCCATCTTCTGCTTCTGCCAAAGATCGAAGCCCTCATTCATGAAAAAGCGGAATTCAAAGGTTAAAACAGAGCCTGGCTTCATGCGGTCGCGAAACGCCGAGAATTCCCCCGGTCCCAGTTCAGCCGTGAAGGTTTTAAAATCGCCGACCGTCGTCATGCGAATATTCAGTGCGAATTTGCTGCGCTCCGTTTCACTGCCGGCATTGGGACTGCCGATGTAGACAGCGGAAAAATCCGGGCCGCGGGTCGGGATCGCATCCTGGGGCCACTCGGTGTAAAAGGTGAAGCGCATGCGATTGTCACCATCAGGAGTCCAGTCCTCGACTTTAAAATGCGCCTGACGCCCCTCCCAATAGAAGGGATTATACTTGGAAAAATCCATATCATTTTCATGACGCCGCCTCGGTCGGATGGAACCTTCCGTGACAGCCACGGCGTCCGCCTGCGTTTCCCATAAACTCAGCAGCAGAAGCAACCCGGAACTTAAACGTTTCATACTGTACCCCCCTAAATTTTACGGCCAAGGAACTCTTACGGAATCAAATCAGGATAAAGGCTTTTCACAGCCAATTTCGGGCGACGGTCTTTGGTAAAAAGACCCCAGTGTTTCTCGGGTTCCTGAGGATCCGGGCCTCCCTTCCAATCCTCATCAAAGGCTTCAAAGAAAAATATGGGTATGCCCTGGTTCTGGCTCCAGGCACTCATCTCCTTGAAATAGCGGTCCTGGGCGGATTCATGAGCCAAGGCCAGCGGAATGCCGACTCCGTTCGTGACAGTGGCCCAGCCTGTCTCACCGATGGCGATCGGTTTTTGCGGATGACGCTGCCGGACGCTTTCATAATTCTGCTGGGCAAAGGCCAGCGCGCCGTCGATGTCCTTTTGTTCCCAAATCGGGTAGCTGTGGATGGTAATGAAATCCAAATGCTCGACAAGCTCATCAAGGCCTTTTTGAAAAGGCACATAGTTATCAGCGACCGTAACAGGCGCTTTGACTGCAGCCTTCACGCGCTTCACATAAGCGACCACGGAATCCACCGGCACTTTGTGATCGGTCCAGTCCACCAGGATTTCATTGCCGACGCTGATGGCCGTGACCAGGGACGGATAGGCCTTCGCCAAAGCAATGGCCTGATCCACTTCGGTCTGATTGTCCGCGCGATTTTTTTGAAGCTCGGCCTCCGCATGGATTCCGCCCCAGGGACAGGCGGGATTGCTGACCTCGGCCTTGAGCCAGGCGCCCAGCATGACCGTGAGAGGCAGTTTTTCCTGGTCAATGACGCGCAAAACAGCTGCGCTCTGCGGGCCGCTTCCATAGAGCCGAATGGTATTCCAGTGACGGCTGAGCAGTTTTAGATCCTCGCTTAACTGGGCTTCCGTTGGTTCCGCACGCCCTGGCCCCTGGCCGCTGCGATAGCCGGAATAGGAAATGGCTTTCACGCTGTCCGTCGGAAAGATCTTTAAAGGCGCTGAGGAAGCGGCGCAGCTGAGAGCGAGGCATGAACAGCCACCGAGCAGCAGTTTCAGTATCCACGTTTGCATGTAATCCTCCATGCTGTGTCGAATTCATGATTGTACTTATACCAAACAAAATGGTGACGACGGCAAGCGGTTTTGCGACCGCAGGGTCCTTACATTTTATAAATACGAACCAGGCAGTCATTCTGTAGTTTCGAATTTTGAACGCACGCGGATTCCGAAATCCTTACGAAAAGCCTATTAAAATAGACTAAAAATAGCGAAGTGGTGCTATGTGCGCTGAGTCCTGGGATTTAGTTCTCAATGAGAACTTGATTTGTCCAAATGGTGGGATTAGTAGTTAATCAAAACAAAATGGTCTTAAGGTTGAAAAAGCCTGGAGTGACCCGTTATGGAGCTTTTGCGTCTCTGCCACATTACAAGAACCTATCAATCCAGCGGACTGATGCGCCGGCGCTCGGCCGTTGAGGCATTACGGGACGTCTCCTTTCACGTCAACGCTGGTGAGATTGTCGGGCTGATCGGAGCCTCGGGCAGTGGCAAGAGCACCCTAGGCCGCATCATCCTGCGACTCGAAAAAGCCGATCGTGGCGAACTTTGGCTGAATGGCTGCGAGGTCTTTCAGTCAGAGCGCCGGGCTGCGTCTTATGCCTATCGTTCGCTGGTGCAGATGATCTTCCAGGATCCTTTCGCATCTCTGAATCCCGCGCATACCGTGGCCTATCATCTGGAGCGTCCCCTTCTGCGTCATGGCCTTGTCACGCGTGGCGAGCTGCAGAAGCGCGTCCATGAACTGTTGCACATGGTGGGGCTTACTCCAGTTGAAAGGATGGCCAGCGCCTATCCTTACGCCCTGTCCGGCGGACAAAGGCAGCGGGTGGCCATCGCTCGCGCCCTGGCTGTGAACCCGAAGCTTATCGTAGCGGATGAACCGACCTCCATGCTCGATGTTTCCATTCGCATGGATATTTTGAATCTGCTCGCGCGTCTGCGTCGGGAGCAAGGTCTCGCTCTGCTTCTGATCACACACGATCTCGCCAGTGCGCGTTACCTGACTGATCGCCTTATCGTCCTGAACAAGGGCGTGATCGTGGAAAGCGGTCCGACGGACGAGGTGATCGCTCATCCCCGTGATCCCTATACGGCTCTCCTATTGGATGCCATCCGTAACCCCAGGTTGGAAAGAAGACCCTCATGAATTGGAAAGCGTTTCCTCAGGATTTTCTCTTTGGTGCCGCGACATCGTCCTTTCAGATTGAAGGGGCAACCGATGTCGATGGCCGCAGTGCTTCGATCTGGGATCAATTCTGTTTGGAAGAAGGGCGTATTGCGGATGGCAGCGATGGACGCCGGGCCTGCGAACATTATCTTCGCTATCGGGATGATGTCGCTCTTATGAAAAGGCTGAATCTTCAGGCCTATCGCTTTTCCTTAGCCTGGCCGCGGGTCATGCCGCGTGGAACAGGTCCGATCAATGAAAAGGGGATCACGTTCTACGAGCGCCTCGTGGATGAGCTGCTCGGTGCCGGGATCGAGCCCTGGGTGACGCTCTATCACTGGGATTTGCCGGCCGTGCTCGGAGAGCGCGGCGGCTGGCTCAATCGTGACATCACACAGCATTTCGCCGAGTACACGGAAAAAATGGTCGCACGCCTCGGCGATCGCGTGAAGCATTGGATCACACATAATGAACCCTGGTGCATTGCGACCCTGGGTTACAGGAAGGGTGAGCATGCGCCTGGCCTGAAGGATCCCCGGTCGGGATGGATCGCTGCCCATCATGTTCTTCTTTCGCACGGGCTGGCCATGCAGGCCATCCGCAGCGCGCGTTCCGATCTGCAGGCCGGGATCGTTTTGAATCTGACGCCCGGATATGCGGCTTCCGATTCCCTGCCGGATCAGGAGGCCCTGCGACGCTTTGATGGAGGCTTCAATCGCTGGTATCTCGATCCTGTTTTCAAGGGTTCACTGCCCTCTGACATGATCGCCGAGGTGGAAGAGGAGTGCGGAGGAGCGTTGGACTTTGTTCATAGTGGTGACCTTTCGCTTATGCGGCAGGACATGGACTTTCTTGGCATCAATTACTATTCGCGTGGGATCCTGCGCGGTGCAGAGGACGCTGCGGGGCAAAAGCCGCCTCAGGTGATCCTGGATCCCGTCGACCTTACCGATATGGGCTGGGAAGTTGCGCCTCAAGGTCTCACCGACCTCCTTCTGCTTGTGCAGAACGAATATCAACCGAAAGCCCTTTATATCACGGAAAATGGCGCTGCCTATGATGAAGCGCCGGATGCCAGCGGCCGCATTCGCGATGATCGGCGCATTCGCTATCTTAAAAAACATGCCGCGGCGATGCTGGAGGCTTTGGAGCAGGGCGTGAATCTTAAAGGCTACTTTCAATGGTCGCTGCTCGACAATTTTGAGTGGGCTTATGGCTATCAAAAACGCTTCGGCATGGTTTGGGTTGATTATGAAACTCAAGAGCGGACACCCAAGGACAGTGCCTACTGGTATCGCGACCTGATTCAGCAAAGGATAATTCCATGAGGCCCCTCCTGCTTTTATTGAGTCTGATGTTTTTGCCCAGCCTGGCCCTGGCGGCTCCGCGTTTCACGGTTCAGCAGGATGAGAAAGGGGCCCGCGTTTTGCGGGATGGCGAGCCTTTCTTGATCAAAGGTGTTAACTGGGGATCCATTCCGGTTGGTGAAAATTATTCCTATGACCTGTGGACGCGATCGGATGCCGATATTCGCGCGGTTCTGGATGTGGAAATGCCGCTTCTTAAGAACATGGGCGTGAACGCAATCCGACAGTTCGCCATGATTCCTCCACGCTGGGTGACTTACATTTACGAGACCTATGGCATTCACACGCTTATGAATCACCTGATGGGACGCTATGGTTTCACTGTGGATGGTGTTCCGCAGTCGCCTGTCGATTATTCGGATCCTCGTCTGCGGGAGGCTATAAAAAAAGACGTTCTGGCTATGGTGGAGAGCTATAAAAATACGCCCGGTGTCCTGTTTTGGATGCTCGGGAATGAAAATAACTATGGCCTCGCCTGGACATCGAGCGAGATTGAAAATCTTCCCCAGGGCGAGCGCGATGGAGCGAAGGCCCGATATCTTTACAGTCTTTTTGGAGAAATCGCAGCCGCCATCAAGGCGAACGATCCGCAGCGTCTGGTCACGATCTGCAACGGTGACCTTCTGTACCTTGACCTGATTGCCAAGGAAGCCCCGGCTATCGACCTGCTGGGCGTCAATGTCTATCGCGGGAAGACGGCCACGGATCTTTTTACCCGCGTCAAATCCGGACTCGGAAAACCCGTATTTTTCAGCGAATTTGGAGCTGATGCCTTCAATGCCCGCAGTGGACGTGAAGATGGGGTGGCGCAGGCGGAATTTTTAAAGAGTCAGTGGCTCGATATCTATCAGAATAGTTATGGCCATGGCGGGGCTGGCAACGCGGTCGGTGGTTTTGTTTTTCAGTGGTCCGACGAATGGTGGAAGTATAAGCAGACGGAAAACCTTGCCGTTCATGATCAAACCGCTTCCTGGTCGAATCAGGGCTATGCCTATGATTTTCAGGAGGGCTCGAACAACATGAACGAGGAATGGTTTGGCATCATGGCCAAAAGCAAAAATGATGCGCGGGGCCGTTATCAGCTGACGCCAAGGCCTGCTTATTTCATGCTGCGCGATATCTTCGCTTTGAATCCCTATGCCGTCGAACGCAGCAGCTGGGAGACCAGGATAATGGATATGCAGCCCCAGGCCTATGAGCCTCAAGCGGCTGCCTTGCGGGCCGCCGGGCGACTCGTGGACGTCGAGAAATTCTTTTTGAAAAGCGGAAACATTCACCTTGAATCCATCCAGAGTTCCGGTCGCAATACGAACAAGGGCACGCGGGAAGGCTGGTCATCCGATGATCATATGGAATCGGTGACTTTGGAATGGGGCTGGCGCCCGGACCCGCGCCTGGAAGCCAGTGCAGCGATTCATGTGCTGGGGCATGTTGCGGAAAACAAGATGGATGAAATCTTTTATGAGAACCGCGGCCGACCCGTCAAGGTCAAGGGCGAGGATGGCAAGTATGTGACTCTGAATGATCGCGAACGGGTGAAGCTCCACCGCGCCTGGTTTGAATGGAACGAGGATGCCTTTAAACTGGAAGGTTTCTACCGCGCGCCGCACGGGCACTGGGCGGATGAAGGCGACTTCTTCGGTTTCTTCCAGGAAACCTATGATATGGCCGGTATTGATCGCTATAACTCGGATGCGCCGAATGGCTTTGTTTTTAGCGGTAAATCGCAGCTGGAGGGGCTTAAGATAGCGCTCGGACCTCAGATTTACTGGGGCGCCAAGCCCATGGCTATCGTGAAATATACCGGCCAGCTCGCAGATCTGAATTATACCGTGATGCATCAGGAAGCCTTTGCCGAGCAAAAATCGGTCGCCACGAGCGCCCTGACCGATCCGGGTGGTCGAGCGGGGCGGTCGAGCGTCAGTTTTAAAACCGGATTCTTCGGTTTGAAAAGTGAATGGGGCCTTCTGCAGTCCGGCCGCGAACGTATTGGTGATCGCTACGTGAAAACGGAAGAGACGGATAGCGCAGGATATAACGGTTCAAAATATGAAGTGACCGAAGGATCGTCCGTGAAGACTGCGGATACGCTCGCTGGAAAATTCCGCCTCATCCAGAGCAGAGGGCCCTTGCCTTGGTATCTTCAAGGAGCCTATCGCGGACTCGTGGCCAACGGTGGACCGGATAGTTCGATCGTTCTGACCAAATGGTCGCTCAAGCCTTCAGAACGCGGCAACCAGTATAACGTCGCGGCTGGGTTTTCCGCAGGATCAGGAGCGTTTAGCGTCGCGCCCCAGATCGTTTATCAAAAGCCTTTGGTCGGTCCCATTCCGCATGATCCTCTTTTGAATACGGACCAGTTCGATGCGGCGACGGGAACTTATACCGCAGGTCTTCGCCCACGCAATCTTTTGAATGATACCTTCGCGGTTTTGGATAACCGTGAAATGCTCGGGGCAGAGCTTCTTTTTGTGTTCGACCCCACACCGGACAGCTGGTTTTTCGCCTGGGATAATGATGATCGTGAGTCAGCTCCCTTTGCGGCGAGTCTTGATCTCATCTATCGACGTTTTCCCACCAGCCGCGACAGCAGCATTGGCGTCCTGGCTGATGGAACCGTCTTTGCTTTTGCATCCGCGCCACCGGCTGCCAATCTTTGGGACGCTGTCTTCCGCGCTGTTCAGGTCCTATCCCCTGGACTTCGGATGATCCACCAGGTTTACGGCGGCACAGGGCAGGCCAACGGTGACAGCCAGCGACTTATCAAACGCTATGGCCTTGGCAGCACTCTGCGCTGGCAACGCCTGCAGGCCCAGCTTATCACCAAATGGAACGATTGGGGTCCATACGATTACTATCGTGACTATAACCTGACCTTTCCTTTTCAAGGACAGATCTCTCTTGCCTATGGTTTGGAGCCTTTCCGCGTTGATCGCCCCATCAGCCAGGTGGGAATGCGTTATCAGATGCGGACTTTGGATGAGCATTCACCGCGATTCCCCTACGCGCCGGGATCGGGAAAACATGGCGATGAACAGGAGTGGACAACTTATGTCGACATCAATATTTAAGTCTCTGTGTGTGCTGGCCTTGCTGCTGGCAAGCTGCGGCAGTCCGAAAGGCGGCGGGGACAAGCTGGAGCCTCTTTCCCTGGAAAATACGGCCTTGCCCGCGCTCGAAGATGGGGCCGGCGTTTATCCCAGCACCTCGATCTTGAAGGATGACCAGAATCCCTTTACCCGGCTCGCCGTAAGCCCGGCGCAGCGCTGGAGCATTACAGGCTGGGCCATGGAAGCAGGCGCTCCGGCCGCACGCCTGGCCGCCATGTTCTATGCCTGGGCCACCGAATTGGCGATCGCCCGCAGTGGTGAAAGTCAATTTCAAACGGCCATGGCTCTGCGCGCTTTATCCGCTCATGAAAGTTTGAGCGAGGAGCAGCGGACGCTTTACCGAAACGCTGCAATTCAGGCTTATCAATCCATGCTCGACAATTTTAAAGATAGCGTCGGCTATACAGCTGAAGGATACTCCTATCGTTTGGTACCGCTGGCTTTTTACGCCATTCGTGACCTGGGCGGAACCCCTCAGGGGCGTTGGGTCGAAACAGTCGACCCATACGGCAACAAAATCGTCGTGGAAATCTAATGCAAAGGACCAAGGGAATGGAAACAGTCGACGCATCCCATCTGCGAACCATCAACAGCACCACGCTTTTGCGCATGATTTGGCAGGAGCAGGAGATTTCCCGTGCAGATATTTCGCGCATGACAGGCATGAGCCGTTCCTCTGTTTCCGCCATCGTTGCGGAACTTTTGGAACGCGATCTGGTGAGCGAGCAAGGCGTACGGCATTCGACGAGCGGACGCCGGCCGATGATGCTCTCGTTTCACAGTGATGCCTATTCGATTATCGGTGTGGATATCGGAGCCACTCATGTGGCATTTGCCCTGATCAACCTGAAGGGCATGATACGGGAATCGCGTTTTCGTCGCTGCCCCGTTCAGAATGAGCCGCAGCAAACCATGCAGCTGATCGTGGAAACGATTGAATCCATGAAAGAGGCGGCCGCGCAGGATCAGTGCCCTGTGATCGGAATTGGTCTGGGTTTGCCTTGCCCTGTGCATCCTGATGAGGAGCATTCCCCGATTCATGAGGGCATCCTGCCGGCCTGGAAGGGCTGGAATCCCCGCACCATTTTGCGGGAACGCTTTGGTTTGCCGGTGCTCTTTGAAAACGACGCCAACCTTGGGGCCCTGGCCGAACTCTGGTGGGCCAAGGAACCTGAACGCAAAAATCTTGCCTTCATCAAACTCGGGACGGGTTTGGGTGCCGGTCTGATTTTGAATGGCCACATTCATCGCGGGCGCTATGGACTGGCTGGGGAAATCGGACACATGCTGGTGCATCTTGTTCCGGGTGAAAGCAATCAGAACCTGAATGATGTGCTGGGCAGCGGGAGTGTGCTCAAACGGGCCCAGGACGTGGGTCGGCATAATCCTTTCAGTATGCTGTCCGGCTCTCAGCTGACCATGCAGCGCTGGATGGAAGCGGTTCTGGCCAATGACCCTGCAGCGGAACAGATTTTTGATGAAGCGACCTTTGCCCTGGGGGCCGCTCTTTCCAACCTGCTCGTCATGCTGGATCTTGATTCCATTGTCTTGACGGGAAGCATGAGCCTCTTAGGGGATCGTGTGCTGGATAAAGTGCGGGAGGTCATTCGTCAGCATTTGATCTGGAGTGATCTGCATTCGATTCCTTTGCGCTGGAGTCAGCTGGGGGAGCATCATATCGCTCTGGGAGCCGCGACCATGATACTGGAGAAAGCCATGAATGATCTCTCATGGTTTCCTTTGAAAGGAGTCGCACGGGAAAACTGGGATCAGGAAGAGGATGTCAACCATGCGAGCCCTCATTAGTGTTTTGGCCTCTTGTGTGATTCTGCTCCAAGGCTGTGTGCCGCGGAGCGAAAAAGAGGGGCGGCGGGTACTGGCGATCTCTGTTGGAAACCAAACGTCCCTGATGCGCAACTTCAATCCGCTGCTCACCTCGGGCAGTGCTCGCGAATTTACCAACGGCGCCATTTACGAGCCGCTTTTTGTTTATAACCGCATGAAGGGTGAATTCATTCCCTGGCTGGCGACAGCCTATGCGTGGGAAGGCGAGGACTTTCGCCGTCTTCGGATGACGATTCGGGATACTGTGCTCTGGTCGGATGGTCAGCCTTTACGGGCGCAGGATGTGGTTTTCACATTTCAGCTTTTGAAGAAATTTCCGGCCCTGGACGCCGGTGGTGTCTGGAGCTTTTTATCCGATGTGGAAAGCTCAGGCTCGCGGGATGTGGTTTTTTCGATGCAGCGTACTTATACACCGGGCCTTGCGACCTTAGCGAATCAGACGATCGTTCCGGAACATATCTGGAGCAGGATCCCGGATCCGGTTCAGTTTGCCAATCCCGATCCTGTGGGCACGGGACCTTTTACTGAAGTGAGGCTATTCGAGGACCAGGTTTTTGAACTGGGACGCAATCCGCGTTACTGGCAGAAGGGAAAACCTTCGATTGAAGGCCTACGTTTTCCAGCTTTTTCCAGCAATGATCAGGCGAACCTTGCGCTTTTGCACGGTGAAGTCGACCTGGCCGGTAACTTCATGCCGGCTGTGGATCGGGTCTTTGTTCAGAAAGATCCGCAACATCATCACTACTGGTTTCCTCTCGTAGGGCCCATGATTTTTCTTTATCTGAATACGCAGGATGAACCCTTTCAAAGTGTCAGCATGCGCAAGGCCATCAGCATGGGCATTGATCGCGAACGTATTGCTGATGTCGCCATGTACCGCTATACCGAGCCGCCTCATGCTTCGGGTTTAACAGATGCCTATAAGCGCTGGCGCAAGGATCCTGCGCCCGAGCAAAAGCAGTGGCTGGACTATCATCCGAATGCAGCCATCGAGATTTTAGAGAAGGAAGGCTGGAAAAAAGATCGTGACGGAAAAAGGCGCAATGCCGCGGGGCAGCTTCTCACTTTGGAAATCACCGTCGTGAACGGCTGGTCGGATTGGGTCCGTGCGGCCCAGATCATCGCCACCCAGCTGCAGGAGCTTGGAATTGATGCGAAGGTCAAGGCCCGGGATTTTGGATCCTGGTTTGAAGGCCTGCAGAAGGGCCAGTTTCAAGGCTCGATCAGCTGGTCGAGTGAGAGCACGGATCCTTATGGATTCTATCGGTGGATCATGGATGCGCGCACTGTAAAAGCCAAGGATGAGCTGGCCCCCGGGAACTGGCACCGCTATGCCGATGCGCAGGCGACGAAACTCCTTGAAGAATGGGAGCGAACTGTGGATGCCGCGCGGCAGCGGGAGATTTCCTATGAGCTGCAGGATATTTTCATGAGCGAAGCACCGGCGATTCCGCTTTTTCCGGCACCGGCCTGGGGTCTTTACAATAGTGCTTATTTTGAAGGCTTTCCGACGGCTGAAAATCCCTATGCCGCTCTTTCGCCGAATTTTCGCCCGGAGATTCTTCTGCTTTTGAATGAAGTCAAACCACGGCAGCGAGGATACTGATCATGCTCCACCTTGTGAGACGACTTGGTTTCTATGCTCTGGCCGCATGGCTTTCGATCACGATCAATTTTTTTCTGCCGCGTTTGGCTCCGGGGGATCCGGCCAGCCTTATTTTTGCCCGCTTTCAGGGACAGCTGAAGCCCGAGGCGCTGGAAGCTCTGAAACAGGTTTTTGGTTTGACCGATGCCCCGCTTTATCAGCAGTACTTCACCTATCTCAAACATCTCTTGCAAGGCGATTTCGGTATCTCGGTGGTTTACTATCCCTCGCGGGTTGTCGATGTGATCGGCCAGGGTTTTCAATGGACTCTTTTTTTGGCGGGTACAGCTGTCCTGATCAGTTTTGTTTTGGGAACAGGACTTGGCATCGTGGCCGCGGCCAAACGCGGATCGTGGCTGGACAGTGTGCTGCCGCCCGTCCTGGCTTTCTTTGGAGCTTTTCCTTACTTTTGGTTTGCGATGCTCCTTCTTTATCTTCTGGCCTTTCGCATGGGCTGGTTTCCTTTGGGTCATGCGATGAGCGCTGACCTTGCTCATGCCGGCTTTTTCACAAGGCTTTATGATGTGATCAGTCATGCCTTCCTTCCGGCCCTGTCCATCGTCCTGGCCACCATCGGCGGCTGGATGCTGAGCATGCGCAATGCGATGATGGGAGCCATGGGCCAGGATTATGTGGCTCTGGCGGAAGCCAAAGGGCTTTCGCGCTTTCGCATCATCTGGCGTTATGCGGCGCGCAATGCGCTCCTGCCTAACATGACAGGATTTGGAATGGCGCTTGGTTTTGTGATGGGCGGATCGCTTCTGACGGAAGTGGTTTTTTCCTATCCGGGTCAGGGATTCCTTTTGGTGCAGGCTGTTCGCAGCCAGGATTTTCCCCTGATGCAGGGACTCTTTCTGATGATTACGCTGGCTGTTTTGCTCGCAAACTGGCTGGTGGATCTTTTTACGACACTACTGGATCCAAGGATTCGTCTCGGGGGTTGATATGCTCGGTCGACTGCTGTCACAGAAAAAATCCCTTTGGGGTTTGGCTATCCTGATCTTCTTTGCGCTGCTCACAATTCTGGGGCCTTTTTTCACTGTGGATCCCAGGGCATTTTTAGGAACGCCGCTGCAGCCACCGTCTCAAGAATTCTGGTTGGGAACAACGGGTCAGGGGCAGGATGTCTGGGCCCAGATGGTCGTCGGAGGACGGCATTCGCTGTTTTCTGCTTTGGCCATTGGTGCAGGAACGACTTTGATCGGGGCCCTGCTTGGACTGGCTGCTGCCTACTGGGGTGGACTTGTGGATGAAGTCATATCCCTCGTCAGCAACATCTTTCTCGTCATTCCCGGTTTGCCGCTGGCGATTGTCGTGGCGGCTTATCTTCCGAGCGGCACACTGACCATTGCCTTGGTGCTGATTGCGACGGGCTGGGCCTGGAATGCGCGGGTTTTTCGGGCTCAGGCTTTGAGTTTACGGCAAAGGGATTTTGTCGCCGCAGCGATTGTGGGCGGTGAATCGAGCCTGCGCCTCATGCTCTTTGAAATACTTCCGAACATGGCTTCGCTCTTATTATCGACGTTTTTAGGGGCGATGATCTATGCCTTGGGAGCCCAGGTCGGGCTGGAATTTCTTGGGCTTGGTGACATCAGCGCCATAACCTGGGGCACCAACCTTTATTGGGCGAGCAATGATGCGGCGCTCATGACCGAAAGCTGGTGGACCTTCGTTCCCACCGGAGTTTGCATTGCGCTTCTGGGTTTCGCCCTGGCTCTTTTGAACTTTGCGATTGATGAGATCGCAGATCCACGGCTGCAGGTGCAGAAGGCCTGGCGCCGCCGTGTGGGTCATGCTGATCCTGGTTTAACTCCTGTGGTGAGGACGGCGTGATGATGCAGATTGAAAATCTTTCCATCATGATGGCAGATGCGGCAGGTCCTGTGCCGATCATCGAGAATCTCAGCCTTGATATTCGTCCCGGGGAAATCCTCGGCCTTGCGGGAGAATCCGGCTGCGGGAAATCCACGCTGGCAAAAGCGATACTCCGCATCCTGCCGCCACCCGCTTATATCAGCAGCGGCCGCATCATTTATCGTGGTCAGGACATTTTGGATCTCGGCCCCCAGGAGATGAGGGCCTTTCGCTGGCGTGATGTCGCCATGGTCTTTCAAAATGCTTTGAATGCTTTGAATCCTGTTTTGACGATTCGCGAGCAGCTTCTGGATACCTTGAACGCGCATCGGAGCATGCCGCGACATGAAGCGGAAGCCCTGGCCCTGAGCTGGCTGGCACGCGTGGGTTTGGAAGGCAGGCATCTGCATGCGTATCCGCATGAATTGTCCGGCGGCATGCGGCAGCGGGTGATGATAGCCATGGCTCTTCTTTTGGAAGCTCCGCTCCTGATTCTGGATGAACCGACCACGGCGCTGGATGTGATTGTGCAGCGCGAAATTCTTCAGACTCTGGTGAAGCTGCAGGGTGAGCAGAAATTTTCCGTGCTTTTTGTGACTCATGATCTGCCTTTGATGACAGCTTTCTGTGATCGCATTGCGATTCTTTATGCGGGCCAGATTGTGGAGTGTGGACCCAGTGAAGAGATTGCTGCGCGCGCCCAGCATCCTTATACGCGGGGGTTGATGGCGTCTTTTCCTTCCCTTGATGGACGGCGCATACAGAAACGGGGTATTCCCGGTTACCCACCTGGATTTATCAGCCGGAGACAGGGCTGTTCGTTCAGGCCGCGCTGCGCGGTATCCTGTGCGGAAGGCGCTATGAGGCAACCTGTCTTGCGTTCTGTTTCTCAAACGCATCAGGTTGCCTGCCATGATATTCAGTAAGTGGCGAAGGGATCTCTTTGGGAGACGGCACAAGCCCGGGCTTCACCGGCCTGCGCACAGGCTTTCACTGTGCCGGTTTCCTTATTGATGCTGGTCGTGGCGCCATCGGATGGTGGAGTCTTGGCTCGTGCGACGGCCTTGCCGGCTTTGGCGGTGGCTGTGACCTGGCCGGTTTCCTCGTCACGATGCACAGTGGCGGAAACATCGGGGCGTGATTCGGCTTTGCTGACGGAATCACCGGCTTTGGCGACGGCCTTGCTGCCTTCGGTGGCATCCGCCTTGGCTGTTGCGGATGATGTACCCGCCGTGGCTGTGGCCTCCACTTCGAAGATTTCTGTCATTTCCTTTTCATCCATTTGATAGACGATGGTTTCGACCATGGGCTCTTCTGCGGAAGAAACGGGAGCCTCGGAAACGGATGCATCCAACATGGGTTTATCACGGCATTCACAAACGCCGCCTTGGGTATTGGGAAAGGGGCTGCGATCAGACCATGTGCCGGTCCACAGGGCATCCTGCTCGTCACAGGTCACGGGGCAAAGATTTAAGGCGTCCGTGCGCGTGCTCACTTTTTCTTCGTTGACGATGAAGAAGGGCGAGGCCTCGGCGCTGATGGCTTCTTTTTTT
This sequence comes from Oligoflexus sp., assembly GCF_035712445.1. NCBI lineage: Bacteria > Pseudomonadati > Bdellovibrionota > Oligoflexia > Oligoflexales > Oligoflexaceae > Oligoflexus > Oligoflexus sp. The sequence goes on from NZ_DASTAT010000013.1 coordinate 14,240, forward strand.
ACGGGTAAACTGGGTCTCTCGACTTGTTTGCAGTGAAAGAAGAAGACAGTCAGAGGCAGAATTTTCCAGATGGCGTTCATGAGTCACTCCTGGTTTAGGCCGAGCTTGCGATGATGGAACACGGTGGTATTCGCAAGAAGTGCTCCGGAGAGGAGCACTCTTTAATTATCTGATAATATTATGGTTTTAAGATGGGCTGGCATCCCCTGGCAGTCGCGTATGCAGAGAAATTTAGGGAGTGTCGGGCTTAAGTGTTAGATAAGTTTGAGGAAATAGAGTCTGTTGAAACGGGCATGGGTCGGTCTTGATCTCCATGCCACGCTTGTTACTGTAAGATCCCATGTTCAAAGACAAAATACAGAATCTCTGTCTGAGAGAGTTGAAGTCTTTGGAACGTTTGAACTCAGAGTTTAATACCGCAGGTCAGAGCCAGCTCCTGGCCTTCCAGAACAACATCGCGGATTTTGGATTTGCCCGAACCTTCCATGAAGCTTGGAATTTTCCAGGAGCTTTTCAGCGTCCCGCGGCCGGGACTCAGCGTGTTGGTATACTTATACTCAAAGCCGATATCGACTTGATCCAGTTGAAAACTGGCGCCCAGACCCAGATCTCCATTCACGATCGGGGTATAGCGGGCCTGGACGCGAGTATACGGAGTGCTTTCAAAATGCTGTGTCAGCTGCTGACGGGAAACGCCGGCCAGCATATAGAATTTTCCGTTGGCCGTATGGGCGAAGTTAATGCGGGTAAAACCATTGGCGACGGTTTGATTCAGTTCATTCCCGGGGGTCGGATTGTAGCGGGCAAAGCTCACGCCCAGACCGAATTCCACAGTTTCATCCACAGGCGCAATCAAACCAAAGCCGAGGCCAGCCGTATTAAAAAAGGCCTCGCTCATGTTTTCTTCGTAGTTCATATCTCCAAAGATTTCACTGGTTACGCGACCGGCATCAATGCGCAGGTTGGAGTGAAAGGCGCGGGTTTCGAACTGAACCTGAGCCGTGGCGGAAGAGGCCGCCAGAGCGGATAAGAGGGCAGCTGCGAGCAAGGATTTCATGAGCTTCTCCGGACTGAGTCGAATGTGATGATAGCCCCTTTTGAGGCTGCGACATGAGACGGTCCGGGGTCGTGAGATATTGCAAGGCGAGGACAAAAAGCTGATGGTATGCCCAAAAGGCTCTGATAATGAAAAACCCGGCTGGGGCCGGGTTCCGAGGTTTCACTGAGGTTTTTGTGACTTCGCGTAATCGAGGGTCTGTCTGATCAGCTTCCGATGCCCCGAGCTGGCCACCGTCTTATTCGCAAGATACTCCTTGCAGATTGTAATCAGATCATCCCAACGCCCGACCTCCACATAATAGCTGAGCAATGTGTTCAGCGCTGCTTCACCCTGCTCAGTTTTGGGAGCGAGCTTCACAAGACCATCGAAGCGGCGCATGGCATCTTCGTAATGACCAAACTCGAAAAGTGTTTGAGCGGCTGTGTAAAGAGCTGGGATATTCTGTTCATCTTCTGGCCAGTTTTTATAGAAGAAGTCTATCTTCTCGATCAGCGTTGTTTTGGTCTTGGTGAGAGGCACGGGATTTTTCGCTTTGCCTGGCTCAGGCAGTTTAGGCACTGCCTGCGTCGAGTCCCAGCTGGCCGCAGCCACCACGAGGCTATAGGCTGCGTCCCGACGATGCTCACTCTTCGTATCGTTGGCGATTTTGGTCAGAAGCTGGATGGCGCGTTCCATCTCGCCGTTTTGAAAGACGAGCAGGGCATAGTTGTAGCGCGCTTCATCCTGCGCATCACTGTTGGGATACCAGTCCATGAAAAGATCATAGTAGCTCTTGCTGATCACCATCAGCTTGCTGGCATCATAGACGGGCTGGCCTTTGACCGCTTTGGGAGGCGGCTGCGAGCCCATTTTTTCCGCTTCCTGCTGAATCTTCGAGGCGGTCAGGATCAGGTGGTTGGACAACTGCTTTTGATAGCTTTCGACCAGAAGCTTGTCCTTCTGCCATTCCTTCATCCAGGGGCTTTCTTCGTCAAAGAGTCCGCGAATTTTTTTGTAGCCTTCGAGGACCTTATCAAAGCTGCGGGTTTGGATGAAAAGATCAATCTGGCTCATGAGGTCACGAGGATAGTAGCGGCTCTCGACTTCCTGAGGAAGGTATTCGGCAAAGGCCGATTCGGCGAGCTTGCTGTCACCATCGCGAATCGCATCGACAGCCAGGTAAACGAGATAGGTGTGATAGGCGGGCTTGGGTTTATTCTCTTCGAAATACTTCTGGACCTCAGCTTTGGGTGTGCGCATTTCGGCAAAGACCCAGGCGAGGTCAACCGCGGCTTCCTCTTTGAGTTTAAAAGCCGGCTTGTAGGCATCCCAGTCATTCATCAGCTTATGGGTCAGACGCAGGGCCACAGCAGCTTTTTCAAGGCCGGCCATGCGTTTGGCGTTATCTTTTTCGTTCTGGGTGCGCATGATGTGAACCCAGGCGAGCTTATAGATTGCATAGGGACGGACGGGGGTCAGCTTGTTGTCCATGATGGACTTCAGTAGGCCCTCGGCTTTTTCATATTCCTTCAGCTGGAAATAATATTCAGCCAGCGCAAGGTTTACGTGGGGTAGGAAGCTGGAATTGGGGAAACGTTTTTTGAATTGGTCGAGGAAGAGAAAGAGGTTGGAATTCTGCGTACGCGCGAGCAGGCGGATCAGAAGATACTGATTGCGGTCCTGTTCGAAGGTGTAGTTGTTGACAAGGTTTCGCGCGAATCCCACGGTTTTAAAGGAGTGGGATTCGATTTCAGACTGCTTCGGGATTTTGCTGCGGGCGGTCACGTCCTGAAGGCGCCAGTCTTTGGATTTGAAGAAAAGATCGCGCTCGGCCATCAGGCGTTGATAGGTCGAGATTTTCAGCGAGGTCTCGACCAGCTGTTTGGCCAGAAGGAACCCGCCGCCGGCGCTTTCCTTGGTCAGGTCGATCTCTTCCAGTTTTTTTAATTCGGCGATCTGTTTGGCTTGCGCTTCCTGCAGATCCTCAAAATCTTCATCGACGTTCACGTCCGAAAGGAAGTCCTCATGATCTTCATAACGCGGGGCCGCGGCGTAGATATCCTCGGCCCAATGGCGAACGTCGGGACGCATGCGATCCGAACGGATGGAACCATTCAGCAAGGACGAGGCGATAAGTCCCAGGGCAATCGCTTTCATATTCAACCCACGATATAGCAAATGGAGTGTTGGATCACTCCATTATGCCTGATTTCAGGTTTAGGGGCAAAGAGACGCTGGAGCCTCGGGGATCAGGGTTAGGGGCAAAGAGAGGCTGGAGCCTCGGGGATTAGGTGCAAAGCACGCCTGATCCCCAGGAGGCTTCGGGCAAAGGACGCTAGGCTTGTGGCTGGGCCCCAACCTCGGCATCACGCGCCCAGCCGGATGCGTGTTTGATCGCCGCTTTCCACATCCCGTAGAGCCGGCGTCTTTCGCTTTCCTGCATCCGGGGCTCGTAACGTACATCCTTTTGCCAAAGGCCCTTGAGGGCATCCATATGCGGGAAAAATCCGGTGGCGAGGCCGGCGAAGTATGCGGCGCCCATGGCTGTGGATTCCAGGCAGCGCGGGCGGACCACGGCGGCTGCGAGAAGATCAGCCTGAAACTGCATGAGCTGTGGGTTGGCCGAGGCTCCACCATCGACACGCAGTTCCTTGAGCGGGATATTCGCATCGGCGCGCATGGCCTCGACCACATCACGGGTCTGATAGGCGATCGCTTCCAAAGCCGCGCGGGCAATGTGCTCGCGTCCGGTGCCGCGCGTCAGGCCGATGATGGTACCGCGTGCATAGGGATCCCAGTAGGGAGCGCCGAGTCCAGTGAAGGCCGGGACGAAGTACACGCCGCCGTTGTCCTTCGCTTTCGCGGCCAGGGCTTCGATATCCTTGGAATTGGCAATCAGACCAAGTCCATCACGCAGCCACTGCACAACCGCGCCGCCGATGAAAACCGAACCTTCCAGAGCATAGGTGGTTTCCTTGCCCAAGCGCCAGGCGACTGTGGTCAGGAGTTTATTCTGCGAGGTGATGGGTTTGTTCCCAGTGTTGAGGACGAGAAAGCAGCCCGTTCCATAGGTGTTCTTCATCATCCCCGGTTCGATGCAGAGTTGCCCGAAAAGAGCGGCCTGCTGATCGCCTGCGACGCCGGCTATGGGTGCGGCGTGACCGAAAAGGTCTTTATCCATGTTTCCATATACTTCGCTCGAAGATTTCACTTCGGGCAGCATGGACTTTGGAATTTCAAAAAGATCGAGCAGCTCCTGATCCCAGCTTCCATTATGAATGTTATAGAGCATGGTGCGGCTCGCGTTGGTGGCATCGGTCGCATGCACCTGACCGCGGGTCAGATTCCAAATCAGCCAGCTGTCGACCGTGCCCGCGGCGAGTTCCCCGCGCTGGGCCTTATCCCGCGCGCCCGGAATTTTTTCAAGCAGCCAGCGGATTTTCGAGGCTGAAAAATAGGCATCGATGACAAGCCCGGTCTTGCTCTGAATGCGTTCACTCAATCCCTGGGCTTTCAATTGTTCGCAGTAAGCGGCGGTTCGTCGATCCTGCCAGACGATGGCGTTGGCAATGGGACGGCCGGTCTTGCGATCCCACACGATGGTGGTTTCCCTTTGATTGGTGATGCCGACGCCGACAAGCCGATCCTGACCGCTCAGTTTTGTGAGAAGGTCCTTCACGACCTTGGCCTGCGAATCCCAGATTTCCTGGGCATCATGCTCGACCCAGCCTGGTTCCGGGTAAATCTGACGGAATTCCTGCTGAGCCATGCCGGCCACCTGGCCTTGCTGGTCGATCAAGAGGGCGCGTGAGCTGGTGGTGCCCTGGTCAAGAGCCAGAAGATAGCTGTTTCCGGTCGCCATGAGAGTGCCTCCCGTTGTGTCTTGCCGTTGCTTTGAATTTCTTGTAACGCTTTTTGCGCCGTCGCGAAAGGGCCAAAGCCTTGGCCGCACAGAGAGGCGCCGACTGATTTCCGTTTGGACATGAACATAATCCCCCCAATTGACCTTGCCTGCTGATTTTTCCTATTCTGTCCGAGGTATTCATGATCGTCTGTGAGGTGGAAATGGACATCAATACTCTGCATCCCTGGGACATCAGCCCGACCGAAGCCATCGCGCTGCAAAAGGAGCTGGCCTCACGCGTGGTTTTGCAGCCCCTTCCGTCGGCATGCAATTTGATCGCGGCCTGTGACGTCTCGAATGATATTGGGGGAGACACGCTGTTCGCGGCGATTGTCGTGCTGGATCGCCGGGATTTTTCGGTGATCGAAGAGGTCACTGTGCAGGATAAGGTGGGCTTTCCCTATGTGCCAGGGCTGCTCTCGTTTCGCGAACTGCCGCTCTTGGTGCAAGGGTTCGCGCAGCTGAAGGTGAAACCCGATCTTGTGATCTGTGATGGTCAGGGGATTGCGCATCCGCGAAGACTCGGGATTGCCAGTCATCTGGGGCTTTGGCTGAATATTCCGACGATCGGTTCGGCGAAAAATATTCTTTGTGGGAAATATGAAGAGCCTGGAATTGTGAAGGGATCAATGAGTCCCATCGTGCATCATAAGCAAACCATAGGTTATGCCGTGCGGTCGCGGGATAAGGTGAAGCCGATTTTTATTTCACCCGGGCACCTTGCGGATCTGGGGAGTTCGGTCGAAATGGTGATGAGTTTAACAGATAAATACCGCATTCCCGTGCCTATTCGTCATGTGCACAATCTATCGAATGCCGTGCGTAAGGAAAGTCGACTCGTCACATCGTTTCATGCCCATCCGCTTGCGGGAGCGGATGGGGCATCGACCTCGCTTACTTGAAACTGAGGAGCACCTCGACATGATCCAAGGGCTCGGGAGGATTCGGCAAATATAGGGTTTTACGCCAGTACATGGCGGCTTCCGGGAAGCGCTCGGCCATCGCGTGAAGATTCGGCAGCTCGTTTTCAAAGGCAGCGATCACGCGGCCGAGGGGAGCGATTCTGTCGAGAGCGAGGATCTTGAATTCCAGATCATTGATCGCGGGGTCTTCTTTCAGGATGAAGTGCACGCGTTCATCATCGGATGGAAATCCGAGCTTGCGCATGGCATCGAAAGTCCCCTGGCCCATGCCGGGAATATCACGGCCGGTCAGATACACGGTGGTGGCACCCAGGTCATGGCAGTGATTCACGAATTCAAGGGCACCAGGAAAAGGTTTATCGTCGACAAGGTAGGGGTAGGTGAAGTAGTGCTGACGCCAGTACTGAAAGAGCTGCTCACCGAAGAGTTGATTCCGCACGCCTTCCTGGGCCAGAGTATCCAGCACGCGATACTGCACGTTCTCCCAGCTCATCTTCTCGACGATCTGACATTCAAGAGCGAAGCTTTCACGAACATGAGTCTGCTTGATGAAGTCATGAATCACGCGATGCTTGCGATGGCGGCAGTCGATGATGGTGTCGTCGATATCAAAAATAATAACCGGCTTTTCACCCACCGCGAGCGTGTCTTCAATACGACGCTGAAACCGTTCAAATATACTCATGTGCAATCTGCCTTTTCACCAGCTGAGAATAATGCCCCTGCCGCTCCACCAGCTGATCATGGCGCCCCTGCTCCATGATGCGGCCGTCCTGGAATACCAGAATATTGTCACAATGCTGGATGGTACTCAACCGATGTGCGATAATAAAACAGGTTCGCCCCTTTAAAACTTCCAAAATGGCCTTTTGAATCAAGGCCTCGCAGGGCTCGTCAACATTGGCGGTGGCTTCATCCAGAATTAAAATCGCAGGATTGCGCAGGAGCATCCGGGTGAAGGCAATCAGCTGGCGTTCGCCCATGCTGAGATTCGAACCACCGTCCTGAAGGATCGTATCCAGGCCTGCGGCCAGCTTATCCATGACCAGGGAAAGGCCGGTGCGACGGCAGGCCTTCAGCACTGTTTCATCATCGGGCTGGGCCTCTTCAGGTATGGTCACCAGAAGATTTTCCCGCAGGGTTCCCTGGAAAATCACCACATCCTGGGAGACAATGCCGATCTGTTCACGAAGAATTGTGCGGTCCCAGGCTTCCAGCGAAACCCCGTCGATGCGGATTTCGCCTTTTTGAATGGGATAAAGCTGGGGAATCAGATGAACGGTGGTGGACTTTCCAGAGCCGGTCTTGCCGACAAGCCCCACCGAAGTCCCGGCTTTCACCTTGAAATCCACCCCCCTCAGAACAGGCTGATCCTTCAGATATTCCATCCAAACGTCATGGAATTCCACCGAGCCCTGGACACTGGCTTTATGCCCGCCACTGGGGCCGAGGATTTTGGACTCCTCGGTTTCATCCAGCATTTTACTGACCCGCTCGGATGAAGCGATCGCGTCCTGAATCAGATGCAGTTCAAAGGAGAGCTGCATAATCGGCCGGAAATAGCGCTCAGCATAGCGAATAAAGGCCACCAGAAGACCGATGGAAATCTGCTGATCCAGGGCCATGTGCCCGCCCCACCAGAGGATGATCACGATCGGCATCGAGCAAAGGAAGGCTGCGGCCGGGCGAATGAAAGTGTTCCAGTTCATCAGGCTGAAGGCGGAGTTGAGCATGTCCTCGGAGCTTTGCTGGAAAACCTTCTGACTCCATTTTTCCAAACCGAAGACTTTGATGACAGGAAGTCCATTGATCAATTCCGCGAGCTGGGCGTTGATGGCGGCGGAACGTTTTTTATAGTCGCGCAGCCAGAAACGGACCGGCTTTCTCATGAGAACGGTGAAGATGATCGCAGGCAGGCTGGAAAGACAGATGTAAAAGCCTATTTTAAAATCGGTCAGCAGCATGGCGATCAGAACGGAGACGACTGTGATCAACGCGGTCAGAACACGGGGAAGGGTGTTACTGAAGAAGGATTCAATGCCTTCCACATCGGCAGTTAAACGGGTGATCGTACGGCCCAGGGGCTGCTGGTCATAGTAGGCCATCGGCAGTTGATTGAGTTTACGAAAAAGAGCCTCGCGAATCTGAAAGGCGACCCGGTTGGTGACGTATGCAATACCGACCCGGCCGTGGTAATAGATAAAGATGTTGACGCTTTCAATGGCCAGGATGCTGGCGACCGTTCCGAGGAGAAGCGGCCAGGGCTGCTTTTGCAACAGGAGTTCCGCCAGATGCCCCATGAGCTTGGCGGAGAGCATGAGGAGCCCCGCGGACGCGATCACAAGGCCGATGCAAAAAAAGAGCCGGCCGCGCGTGCCGTGGCTATGCTTGAAGAGGGCGAGGACCGCAGAGAAATCACCCTGATGATCAATCGGATCGTTATGTGCTTGCATGAGTTAAACCTCGACCACAGCATCAAGAGTTTGGGGATTCCGCAAAGGTTTTTCCGGAACGCGGGCCACCGGCTTTTCCCACTTCAGGTCCAGAAGGCGGCCGTCTTCGAGCCGGAGTATGCGATCGCAGAGCTGCAGCGTGGAGAGGCGGTGAGCCGTCCAGATCACCGTGTGCCCCGCGAGCCTTGTTTTGAGCTGCGCGAGAATCCTGGCTTCCGTGATGGAATCGACCGCGCTCAGGCAGTCATCCAGAATTAAAATGGGCGATGGTTTCAGAAGAGCGCGGGCCAGCGACAGACGCTGCTTTTGACCGCCGGAAAGATTGATGCCCCACTCGCCGATCCAACAGTCCAGACCGCCTACGAATTTTTGCACGTCATCCCAAAGCTCCACTGTTTTCAAAGCGTCGATCATCGCGGCCTCATCCGCAGTGCCGACAGGCGAAAGATTATGCCGAATGCTGCCGGCAAAGAGGAAAGGCTTTTGCGGAACCATCGTGATCTGTTTGACGATCCAATCCCGCTGACCCTGTTCGCGATTCAGGCCATGAATTTGGATCTGGCCTTGGGGATGCTCCAGAAGACCGGCGACGCAATTCACCAGGGTGCTCTTGCCTGATCCGATCGGACCGACCAAACCCAGTTTTTCACCCTGAGGGATGATGAGATTGATATGGCTTAAAACGTCCTGTTTTTGATCGAACGAATAGGAAAGATCCTGAAGGCGCACAGCCACGCCTGGATTATGAAAACGGTGAATCACGGCGTCTGAGGTACTGGGCGTATCGCGTTCCAGGTTATAGATCTCGGTGAGGCGGTGAAAACTCGCGAAACCTGTCTGCCATTCGGAGATGACTGATCCAAGTTCAAAGAGCGGTGATTGAAGGAGAAGGACATAAGATTGAAGCGCGATGAAAGCACCGATGCTCACGCGTCCCGCCTGCACCTCCATGACGCCATAGGTGAAGAGGATGCCGTAAGCGAAAATCGTCGGCAGGGCACCCAGGACGAAGATCTGCCAGCTGGCATGCAGGACTTTGAATTGCCGACGGGCATATTCTTTCGCATAGGTTCCGAGTTTTTCCTCCCAAACTCTCTCACTGGCGGTGGCACGCTGCAGCCGCACGGTTTTAACAGCTTGGGAGATGAGATCAGAAAGAAGGGAAAGCTGCTCCTGGGCCACCTGATGAAAGGTGTATTCACGGCGACTGATTTTGATGATCTGCCGGGGAAGAAAGGGGATGATGCAAAGGCAGAGTAAAGCCAGCTTCGCATGGATCATCAGCATGGAAATGACCGACAGCGTAGTGAAAAAAATTAAATCGAAGGTCAGGACTATGGTGAAGCCGTGAATAAAGCGGGTCTTGTTCCAATCCGCTGTCGCCCGGTTCATCAGATCGCCCAGTGAAAAACGATCGAGCATCGACAGCGGCTGATCCTTCAGGACTGACCAGAGCCTGGTCTTCATGTCATGACCGGCCAGATGCGTCTGCCTTGCAAGAATCTGTCGCCAGCCCACGCGGCCCAACCAGCCCAGGGTGAGGGTCGCAATCAATCCAAGGACCAGTTTATCCAAAGTCCCATGGGGATCCGCGGTATTTTTTTCCGTCAGGACTTCAATGGACCATTGAATGAACTTCGGCAAAAAAACTTCCGACAGACTGGTGATCAGCATGGCCGCGGTTCCGAGGCCATAGGCAAAGCGATGCTTTTTCAAATTTTCGATGAAGAGCCGTGCGGGACTATAGCGCATGAATGAACTGAGCCTTCCGACGAAAAGGATATGAAGTTGTTCAGCTGCGTTATTGTCAGCCAGCGGCAGACAATAAAGGAGGGTCGTCGCGGGTGCCTGTCTTTCACAGGCAACAGCCACGAGAGATTGCAAGCGACACCCAGCGTTCAATACAACCAATATAACCCGCTCGAGGTGTCATTCCAAGTTCATGAGTGGATCAGGCGGGATTTGTTTCCGAGTACTGTGCGGTGCCCATAATATGATACCCTGCGTCGACATGAAGGATTTCGCCGGTCGTCATGCGGGCGTAATCGCTCAAAAGGAAGGCCGTCGCGGCTCCCACGTCATCGGCTGTGATGTTGGCCCGCAGCGGGGACGACTGCTCATAGAGTCCCAGCATTTTTTTGAAATCACCGACGGCGGATGCAGCCAGTGTTTTCACGGGACCGGCACTGATCGCATTCACGCGCATGCCTTCGAGTCCCAGCTCGGCTGCGCAATAGCGAACTGCGGCATCGAGCGCGGCCTTGCAAACGCCCATCAGGTTATAGCCGGGCATCACCTTTTCCCCACCGAAGTAGGTCATGGCCACGATCGAAGCGCCCTTGTTCAAATAAGGACGCGCCGCGCGGGCGACAGCCAGAAGACTGTAGCAGCTGATGTCCATGGCGGTTGCGAAACCTGAGCGACTCGCCATGTAGGTCGGACCTTTCAGGTCTTCCGTCGGCGCATAGGCGATGGAATGGACCAGAAAATCTATCGAGCCCATCTTCTCATGAACCTGAGCGAAGAAGGCTTCAATGTCGGTATCCGCGGTGACATCACATGACGCCACAATGGCTGGATCGAGATCCTTGGTGACCTGACGCACGCGCTCTTCGTTGCGTTTGCGTTCCCCGGTGTCGGGCAGAAAGCTGAACCCGAGCTGGGCCCCTTCCTTATGCAGCGTGCGCGATACGGCCGTTGCAATGGAGCGCTCGTTGGCAATGCCCATCACAATCCCGCGTTTGCCGGTCAACAGTCCCATGATTCACCTCATTCCATTTCGTTGGCGTACGATTCAAAGTCTTCCAGGATCGTGCTTTCCGAATGAATGCGTCCATAACCGGAGTTTTCGCAGGCGTCGGCGATCTCGTCGATCAGATTGCTGAGCTGCATTTCCTCACGGTGCACAGCCGCGACCACGATTCCGGCCTGGCCACCTTTATAGAATTCATCCACGATCTGGATGCTGATCTTGAATCTTTGACGAAGTTTATCAGCGAGCTGGGCCAATTCCTTGGCGTCACGAGGTGTGGGTTCTGGTTCGAAAGTAAGCTTGGAAACGATAAAGAACATATGACTCTCAACGCTTTATAACGATAGCAAAGGTTATAGGGACCTCCCGCAGAAAAAGCATCCGGTAATTATGGGTATGCACAAGCCGCCAGATACGCGGAAGACGGCCGGTTTTGCGAGGCGACTGGCAGGCATCGACCCACCGCCCGGCCTCATTCCAAAAAAGTCCGGCATTTTCCGACTTTTCCCCAAGGCAGATCTGCGATCGCAAAGCATCGGGTTGAACCTGTAATTTGTGGCGCATCTTCACGACTGTTTGCAGTGAACTATATAAAATGGCCGAGTTCCAGGCGACTTCCCCTGCAAGAAGAGTGAGCAGTAAAAGACCCCAGACTCGTGCCATCAAACTGCCTTAGTCGAAGGGATTGAGTTCGTCGAGGTTCAGCTCGATGCCCAGCTGCTGCTCAATGGCCCCGAGCTTTTGTTTGGCCGCGTTGCCGACAAAAGCAATGGAAGCGATGGCGAGCAAGAGCCCGAAAACGGATACGACAATGTATTCCAGAGCGGCCCCACCGGCTTCGGGATTCGGAAAAAAAATTCTCATGAAAACTCCTGCAAAAGACCTGAAATGGTCTGCACACAGGTTTTAGGCAAAAGCGCGCATCGCAGGAAGGGACATCTTCTTGTAGCGGAATGGAGCCCCGAGGTAGGATACTAGAGGCTGATTCCGATTTTGCAATTCCGTGAAAGGTGAGGCGTCGATGCAAGAACAAAAGATGTCACTGGAACAGGCGGCTCGATTGGTGCAGGACCTCAAACGCGACGTGTCCCAGTCCATCTTTGGCCAGGAAGATTTGATTGTGGAAGCGATCTGCTGTCTGCTTTCGGGTGGGCATATTCTGATGACAGGTGCGCCTGGTCTGGCCAAAACTTCACTCGTCCGGGTTTTTGCCAAGCATCTGCACCTGCATTTTGGTCGTGTGCAGTTTACGCCTGACCTTCTGCCCAGCGATATTATCGGTTCGGATATTCTGAATATCGACCCGGAAAGCGGGCGCAAGGCCTTTGAATTCAATAATGGCCCGATCTTCGTCAACCTGCTTTTGGCCGATGAAATCAACCGCGCTTCGCCGCGGACCCAGTCGGCGCTGCTGGAAGCCATGCAGGAGCGTACCTGTACAGTCGGTGGGCACGCGCATATCCTGCCAGATCCTTTCATGGTCTTCGCCACGCAAAACCCGTTTGAATCGGAAGGCGCCTTTCCCTTGCCGGAAGCTCAGTTGGACCGTTTCCTGCTGCACACGCTGGTGGATTACCCGGATCAGGACGCCGAAGAAAAAATTCTGCAGGCTCACGCCCAGGCGAAACTGGTCGGGGAACAGCACGGACTGCAGGAGACCGATGCGGATGCGCCGCGCTTGTCGGTTGCGACGGTGAAGCAGCTTATCGCAGCCAAACAGGACGTGCAGGTCCCGGATGAACTTTTGAGTGTGATCAATCGACTCGTGCGGGCCACGCGGCCTCAGGATCCCAACTGTCCCGATCATCTGCGTCATCTGATTTGGTATGGCGCGGGTCCACGCGCCGGGATCAGTATGCTTTCCGTCTGCCGCGCGCTGGCCCTGCTCGAAGGGTCCGATACTGTGCGCTGGCGTCATGTGCGCCGTCTGGTGAAGCCGGTGCTGCGGCATAGGATCAAACTCGTGGTGCAGGCGCAGAACGAGCAGAATGCGGAAGATGCCTTCATTGATAGCCTCGTCACGCACATCGAAGAAACAGCCCACCTTGCTGTGAAAGGATGGATGTAATGCCGAGCCACGCCTCGGTTCCCCACTTGGGTCAGCTGACGCCTTATCATGTGTTTGACCCATCGGGTTCGCAGCCGGTGCGCACCATGCGTTTTCACGGCAGCCAGCGTTTGAATCTGATGCGGCCCACGCGCATGCCGGCCAGCAGTCGGCGTTATACGCTGGGTGATCCCGTGCAGCTGATCGACTGGCGAGCCTTTGCGCGAACCGAACAGCTCGTGATCCGCGAGCATTTTGACGAAGCGAGCTGTCGCATCCGCATTCTCGTGGAAGACAGCCCGACCATGAATTGGCCTGATCCCAGGCTTTTGAAAGCGATCGGTCGGCAGGTCTGCACAAAACGTGAACTGAGCTGGCGCCTCGCCTTGCATCTTTGCTATCAGTATCTGAAGGCCGGTGACCATGTGAAGCTTTACCGTTTGCAGGGGAGTGACCTGCAGCAGGTGACCATGCGGTCGCCGACGGAACTGGCGATTCATTTTGAACAGCTGCAGAAGACGGCCTTCGAGAATTTCGAGAAGGTGCCGATCGAGCCGCGTTCCCTTTCCGCCATGCAGGCGGAACGCTCCGATGTTTTTATTTGGATCAGTGATGGCCTCAGTGGAATTCCACAGTGGCTTCTCGATAAGAAAGGTCCCCTGACGAGCTGGATTCATGCGCTGTCGTCCCTGGAAGCGGATGTGTCCTGGATGCGGATGGATGACTCCTATTTTGAAGAAGCGCCGGTGCATCGCGAGTATCTGGGTGATGTGCTCCTGGAAAAACAGCATCTGCAGAAGGGCATCGCGCAGTGGGTGGAAAGCGTGCAGAATCAATGGCTCAAATCGCATCGGCATTACCTGCAGGTGCACGATATGAGTTCCATCCAGCGTTATCTCTTTCACCTGGAACAGTCATGGCACACGGCTAAAGCCGCCCTTACAGGGGAAAGGATCGGTTGATGGGAAATCAGGGCAGCGGTCCCATGATGATGGCGACCCTTCTGACTGCCGCTTTGGGTCTTGTGATCTGGTTTATCGTAAGGCGACAGAAGGATCGCTACTGGCTGCCTATCCTGCGCGTGATTCCGCTCGAACTCACCGTTTTGCCGAAATTCCGCTGGATTCCGCCGCCGCTCTGGCCGCTGCTCTGCTTCTTCGTGGCCACGATCGCACTCGGCATCTATAGCTTTCAGCTCGCCGAGCCCCTTATGAAATCCGATGATTTGGATCTGCGTCGGACGCATATCCTTTTTGATTTGAGTCCGTCGCACGCTTTGGGCACGACGGCAGGGCAGTACGGAGCGGAAGCCCAAAAAATGATGGATGCCCTGGAAGGAAAGGCCCGGATCAGCTTCAGCACGACGTCTGATCCGACCATTCATCTGGATGCGGATCTGAAAAGGGTTTCCGCCCTGATTCAGGCCCAGGGTTTTCATCGTGCGGGTGTGAAGCTCGGGGCCACGGTCGAGGGTCTTCTGAGAAAGCATTCGGATATTGATCAGCTCATCGTGGTGTCCGATACGGATCTTTCGAGCTGGGAGGATTTCAACTGGCGCTATCTTGAAAAGAAAATGCAGATCTCCTGGTATCCCTTGCCCGGTCGACCGCAGTCCATGGACAATCTTTTCATTGATGAAGCCAAACCGAAAGCAACCGGCAGCGCTGCGCCCAGCGGGCTCTGGCATGTCACGCTCCGCCGGACCGGAGAAGGCAAGGTCATCCAGGGTCGTCTGAGCGCAGACATGGATGGCCAGAATTTGATCACGCAGAATTTTCAATTCGAAGCGGACATGAAAAGCCTCGAACTGGAAATCAACCTCTCCGTCGCCGAGCTGCAGAAAAAGCAGAAAGATAAGGCCACGAGCATAGTCTGGACCGTGACGCCGGCCGGACCGGATGATCTTCTGCTCGATAATGAATTTCGCAGCTGGCTTCAGCTTCAGAATGAAGATGCCCTGGTCATCTCGAAGCCCCGCGGTGAAATGTTTTTGGAAGACTCCATTTTTCACCTGAAAACCAGTCTTGAAGTGCTTGGCTATCAGACGCAGCGCATAGATCAGCTTCGATCCACGGGTCATTGGAATACGCCGTCCTTGGTCGTCAGCGAAGTGGGGCCGGCGGCTTCCGTGAAGGGTTTTTGCCCGATGTTTGTGGCCGAGCGCAGTGTTTTGGAACGGAGTCGCTCGGATGCTTTGGTCTGGCTCCTGCCGGGCGAGGATCTTGGAAATTATGATGAGATCTGTACCTGTTTTGCAGCTCTGGCCCAGGCTCCCAAACCTTTGGAAGGCAAGCCGGCCTACTGTGACAACGTCGAGCACCGCGATCAGTATGTGGGCATTCTGCAGTCGATCGGGGCTCTGCAGCTGGGCGGTGAGGTGGACAGTCCTTTGGGGGCTTTGGCCATGACGCTCAGGAACAAGGAGCTGGGTCTTCGCATCGTCGGCTTTACCATACCCCTGAATCCTTTGCGGGCTGGGCAAATCAGTTATGGGCAGCTGCCTCTTATGCTGCGGGCCGTGCTGCAGGCGACCGGGAAAAAATACGCGAGTGGTTCGGATAAGCAGTTATCATGGCCGCGTATCGAGGATATTTCCCAGGCCTATGAGGCTCCCGACCTTAAGCTCAGCAATGTGCCTCTTGGAGAAAGTCTAGGCCGCAAGGCCGTACCCGATCAGCTGCCGCCGCAATTGAGCCTGGGCACCAAAGGCCTTGTCCGCGAAAAACCGGCGTCGGGCACAGAGAATGATGCAAGGCCCTGGATTTATCTCTGCCTTGTGATTCTGGTCGTGGCCGTCTGGCTGGAAATCATCGGCAGCGGCCTCAGGCGTCTTCTGCAAAAATATCCCTGGTCGGTGCGGTGGTTCATAGTACTTCTGGCTCTCAGTGCTCTGCCTCAGCCCGCGGATGCCGGCGTGCAGCTCAATCTTCTCGGCTATCCGGGAGCGCCGCGACTCGGTTCTCTGCGGAAGGATGTTTCGGGACGCACCAGTATTGAGCTGGATGAGCAGGTCATCAATACTCTGAATGTGCAGCGTTCGATGTATCAGCAGCCATGGCTATGGGTGAACCGCCCGCAGATTCTGGAAAGCATGGATAAAAATGCTTTTGGAGAGCTGACGGGTTGGATGCAGCGCGGCGGTTTTCTGGTCGTTGAAAACCACAATGGATCGGATGCCTTTAAGAAGGCTGTTTTGGAAGCCATTCCGAAAGGCACGTGGAAGCCGATTCCACCCGATCACGAACTGATGCGAAGTTTTCACCTGCTCGCGTCGCTGCCTCAGTGTGGAAACCAGGTCTGGGAAGGTTTTCATTTTGATCAAAGGATTGCGATGGTGCTGGTGCCTGGGGATTTCCTCCGCTTCACGTTGGATGAACCAGAAGCCGGCGGCTGCTTTGGAAAATTCACGCATGAGCAGGCCGTCCGGGTTTTCATCAACCTGATGATGGTGGCGCTGGCGACCGATTATAAGAAAGATCAGATTCATCTTCCGGAAATCCTGAAAAGGCTGCGCTGATCGCTCTTTCAGTATCCGGCTTCATGCAGAGGTTGCGCTGAGTGCAGGACTTTCGAGAACTATTTATCGCCGTGTGCGTTGGTCTTGTGATTCTGGCTGTGCTTTGGATCAGGCGCTACGGCTGGCAGCGGGGGCTTTTGGCCTTTGCCCTGCGCGTGGGTTGGGTGGCGCCGATTCTGCTCGCGGTCTTTCCCCGCATGGACAAAGATCTGATTTCAAGTTCTTTGAGTCTGAAAACCATTCATATCCTGCGCGATGATTCGGCCAGCATGAATGATGCGGCCTCGCAGGAGCGCACGCAGACTCTCCTCAGCCGCCTTGATGAATCCTGTCGGCAGATGGCCTGTCGTCTTCAGGAAACGAAGCTTTCCGATATCACCGATGAGGTCGCACAAGGTTTTACCCCCTTGTCCCTCGGGATTCGCAGCTGGCTGCCCCTGACCGGAATGGATCCGTGGATCGTTCTGTCCGACGGCGGCGATTCGCAGCCCAACCAGCCCTGGCCGCAGCAGCTCAAGGATATGGGACGGCGCGAGGGTCAGCCGCGCGGATTGATCCTGGCCAGCCCGCATGCCGAGCAGGATAACATCTGGCTTGAAATGGTCGGCGGACCTGACTTTGGTTTTGATCAGAAAAATATCGAACTGGAAACGACGGTGCACCGCCGTGGAAAAAATCTGGATCAGGAATTGACCGTGCAGCTGCAGGCTTCGGTCCTGACGCGGAACCTCGCGTCTTTGAACGTGACCTTCCGTCCCGGTGAATCGCAGCTGACCGTGACCATTCCGCTGCCGCCTTTGCCGCGCGGCACTCATTTGATCAAGGTGCAGGCTCTGCCAGTCGGCAATGAATCGACGATCTGGGATAACACGCTTTATAAGAGTCTTGAAATCCTTCCCAATACGATCGGCATCCTTCATCTGCTCGGCTCGCCCAGCTGGGATGGGCGTTTTGTGCGGCGTTATCTGAAGTCGGAACCGAAGTATGACATGATCAGCTTTTTCATTCTGCGCGATCCCACGGATGTGCAGCTGACCAATGAACGCGAGCTGAGTCTGATTCCTTTCCCGGTCGATCGCCTCTTCAATGAAGAGTTGCCGAACTTCCGCGCGGTGGTGATTCAGAACTTTTCCCTCTATCAGTTCTTGGAACCCGCTTATCAAAAAAATCTCGTGGATTTCGTGATGAACGGCGGCGGTCTTCTTTTCATCGGCGGTCCACGCGCCCTGCATGAACTCGATCTCAGTTCCTCACCGCTGGCGACGCTTTTGCCCTTTAAAACCCAGGGCGGTCCGCGCAAGGACGATGCCACGGGTTGGATGAATCCACCGGCCGTGCCCTATGATCCGAATCTGAAATTCACGATCAAAGCCGCGGAACCCGATCGTGAGAAGCGCACGCTCGCCACGGTTTTTGAGGACTGGATCAAACTTGATCTGAACCTTGCGCCCGAGGAAACCTTCAAGGGTCTGCATCGGCTCGATCAGGTTGAATTGCAGGCCGAAGGCGTGACGCCGCTTTTGATGGCGGAAACCGCCGATGGCCGCGAGAGCCTTCTGGCTGCCGCTTCGTATCCAGGCAAGGGCCGTGCGATCTGGCTTTTTTCCGATTCGCTTTGGCAGCTCGCAATGAACCCGGGCCCCAAAGGATCGCGCGAAACCTATCACAGCTTCCTTCGTTCCGCGATGACCTGGCTTTTGCGCGAGGAAATGCAAAGACCGCTCTGGCTGCAGGATCTCAGCCTGCAAACCCAGGGGTCTTATACACCCTGGTCGGTGCGCGTGCGTGGTCCAGCCGCGCGCTTCATCAATGAAGGCAGCGACTGGCAGTTTAAAGTCTGCGGTCAGGTCGTGCCTTCGAAAGATGTACTCCGGCAGATGGTGAGTGGAGATCAATGGGTGCTGAGCGGTTCCCTTCCGACGAGGCTTGCGAGTGGCCTTGCCTGTGAGCTGAATATCGAAGGCGCGCATCCGGCTTTTGGTCAGGTGAAAGCGTCCATCTATGGTGTCGTGCCCGAGGTCTTCGGTGATCGGGAGATGGAGGGTTCCTTCAATCGCCTGACTCAGCTGCAAACCCTGACTGGCGCCACGCTTGTGGAACTCGATAGCGATCAGGAAAAAGTTCAGATACAGGATTGGCTCGCGAAAGTGACCGGAGATCTGACGACCATCAAGCGCACCGAGCAGAAAGTGATTCCCGATTATTACTGGGTCTTTTCCAGCGGCTGGGCTCTTCTGCTTCTTCTCTGCCTGCCCTTGGAGGTCATCGTGCGGCGCTGGGATGCGCTCTTTGGGACGCGCGGATTTCATCTGGCCCACGAGGCGCAGAAGAAAACTGATGCGACTACGGGGCCTGAAGTCCTCGACGGACAGCAGGTTGCTCGTCCTAGTTGACGCAGTGGCTTCTGGAGCTGTCTCCAGAATCCTCTATGCTTCAGTGTTTCCAGTTTGCTAACCTGGACTTATGGATTGCATGGCCTTGAGGAGTTCCTGCATGGCGGTAGAACCAAAACGTGTCCGTAAGTTTCTAAGTAAAAAAATCCAGCAGCTGAATGAAATAGTCGCTGATCTTGATAGCCTTGTGACGGAAATCGGCAGTGATTTTTATCGAGTCAGCATTTTTGGATCCGCGCGTATCAAGCAGGATACCGATGAGTATCGGCAGGTTTACAGCCTGGCTAAAAAGCTTTCAGCGCAGGGCGTTGACATCGTGACCGGCGGTGGGCCGGGACTGATGGAAGCAGCCAATGTGGGCGCCAAAGAAGGCAGCAATCAGAGTCGCTCGTACGGTCTGCATATCGAATTGCCTTTTGAAACCGATACGAATTCCCATCTGGATGTGAAGTATCATCACCGCCGTTTTTCATCGCGCCTCGATGAATTCATGCGGATCAGTCACGCTGTGGTGGTGACGCCCGGCGGCATCGGGACCATGCTGGAGTTGTTTTATACCTGGCAGCTCATGCAGGTCGGTCATATCGCGCCCAGACCCTTCCTTTTGCTCGGCAGCATGTGGGAAGGACTTTTGGATTGGATGGAAAAATATCCGCTCGACCGCAAACTCATGGACCGCAAGGATTTCGACCAGATCGTGCTGGTCCGGTCCGTGGATGAGGTGGTAACGCATCTTATGCCGAGTATCCAGGAATTTTATAAGAAGAAGGCCGAAGCGGAAACGCAGGCTTGAGCTGACGCTTCAGCTCCTTTGTATGACAAAATGGCAATAATGTGCAGGTGCTTCTCGTCAGGAGCGTTGAAACCGGGGTATAAAAGGTGATCCTGGACGAGGGGTTCCACCTGGAGCACCATTGCTCATTGGTCGTCTGGATATTACAACTTCATTGCCGTCACTGCATTTATAGGTGACTTCCATCGCCTTTACCGTCGAAACTTAATGATTGGACTGTAGTCCGGGGAGCGTCTTTCAACTGATTCGATGAAACGTTTATTAACGTTACGAATTCCGGAGGAAGAGGGCGATCAATCCAAAATATACCATTCTTTCCCCCAGAGAAACGCACGGAAGCCTGACTCACGAACTCTCTCCCTGGTAAGACATCCGGGAAGGGGGGCCAAACTCATCATCTGTATCGAAATACGTGAGTGTTTCCTGTGAATCGTCGAACCCTGAAACAACAACCCAGTGGAGCTTGGGAATGACCGCTCCTTCATACTCATCCATGCCTAGATAAAGCAAAGCACCCACGGGCTTTCCTTCAGTCAGTAGCTTCCTCACAAAGTTGAATGTGGAGAAATCCTGATAACTGGCTGAAGGCTCATAATGTCCAGTTCAACAGAACTCACGAGGGGAACACTAAAAGAAAGCTTCCCAAATTCCTGTTTCAGATTTTGATAGTTAACTGAGTGGCCGTAAGCTTTCAACATACGAGTCGATGAATTGACTCCACAGCTCCAGTCAGTATCCTGAACTTCCACTCCAGGAAGCCCCATTTGATGGTTAAATCGGAAGCACGCATCTTCCAACCAATCGCCTCCGTAAGCCAGGCAGTCCGCCTTTTTGTCTTCACTTCTCTTTTCAACAAAATCCTTGCCAGGACAGCCGCTTATCAAAAGACCCAGGCAGGCCAGAATCAGGGATTTTGGGGAAATGAAAGGTGACATCAGGGCTCAGTCTCTTCTTGTCTCGTCAAGGCTTGAGTTGACGGTGGGACGGAAGCAAAAACTCAGAAATTACCCCGGGGCGGTGGCACTACTCCCCGGGCTCCTCCAAACCTTCGACGCTGAGGGCTTCCCAGTAAGGCAAAAGGGAAGTGGAGGTGCCGCTGGCTTCCAGCATCAGCCGGCTGACCTGCAGGATCTGCAGAAGCTTCAGCTGACCGGCCTCTTTCTGCTGCTGCAGTTCGGCCAACGCTTTTTTCAAGGGCGGCGCCAGCTGCGGGAAGTTTTGATCAATCCACTGCGGATCCTTGCGGGCCTTCACCAGAATTTGAACCAAATCCCCGGTTTGCTTTAAACCGTCCTCCAAAGCTTTTTGCAGATCAGGGCTGAGCTGCGGCTTCGCAATGGTCCTCAGGCTTTCCTGCCAGATCCGGGTATTCTCCTGCAGACTTTTTTCCAGGGAGCCTTTGATGGGAATTTTCAAGGCAAAGGGCGGAGCGGCATTCAGACACTTGATGTGTTCTGCGGAGTAAACACAATTTTTCGCAGCATTGAAGAGTCCACGGAACACATAGCAGCGCTCGATATCCAAACCCCCTTCATCACAGCTGATGCAGAAGGTATCTTTCACCCGAACCGCGAGCTCGCATTGCGTCGGCAAACCTTGCCGGGTGCGGGGTCCCGTGGCTGCCGCCTGCTCCACAGCGTTTTTAGCGTCGCGTCCGCTCAGATCCAAGGGCGGATGAATCACGCGCTGCACATGGCCTTGAGGCCCGCAGCCCGCGAGGATGAAGGTGCCCCAAAGAAGGGCCGTGCTTTTGCGCAATGCATGCATAGGGGAAAGCCTTTGCGGCGGTGACTCCATAATTATGACTCATTTACGGGGACCCTGCAAATTGCTATGGGTCGAAGAGGTCCCCTGACAGATGGAAGGATGGTTTATGCAGGTTTCGGATGCTTTGGCGGTCCTGCGCCCTTTGGCAACTGGCGTCGATTTTTTCGAATTGCGCTGGATGCGGCGTTCCCATGAGCAGCTCCAGGTTCGCCAGGACGTGGTGGAACCCCCGCGCCTGATCGAGGATGCTGGCTTCATGCTCACTGTGTATCAGGGCGGAGCCGCGGGTTATGCGGCGACAGCTGATACGTCGCGCGCCGGTGTGGAAGAAGCCTTCCGGACCGCCCTGCGACGCGCGGAAATCAGCCGCGGCTGGTCGGTGACGCATTATTCGCCCGAGCATTTGCAGGCAGAAAAAGGCCGGTACCAATCACCCACTCAAAAACCGTGGGAAAACGTGCCGCTGCAGGAGCGTATCGATCTCCTGCGCGAACTCTGCCTTGATCTGAAAAAGAATGATGCGCGCTTTGTCGACCACCAGGCGCAGCTGCATCGGCGACGCTGGGATATGCATCTGGTGAATTCCCTGGGAACGGATATCGAGCAGACCTTTGATATGGTGAATCCGATGCTGTCGGTGACCGTCCATGACAAGGGCGTGACCGAGATGCGCAGCATGAATGGGCACTCGGCCTGTCGTCAGGGTGGTTTTGAAGTCCTGGATCACATGGGCTATCGGGCAGCAGCGCATAAGATTCATGAGGAGGCTTTGCAGCTCCTCTATGCCCCGAACTGTCCGACGGGTGTCATGGATCTTCTTTTGGCGCCGGATCAGATGATACTTCAGATTCATGAATCCATCGGTCATCCGCTTGAGATTGACCGCATCCTGGGCGATGAACGCAACTATGCGGGCACAAGCTTCGTGCGGCCCGAGATGTTTGGGAGCTATCAGTATGGCTCCGAACATTTGAATGTGACCTTCGATCCGCATCGCGATCATGAGTTCGCATCCTACCTTTTTGATGATGCGGGCACGCGGGCGGAGAAAACTTTTCTGATTCAGAAGGGATTGCTCGTTGCAGGCCTGGGCGGTCAGCTTTCGCAGCAAAGATCCGGGCTTCCCGGTGTTGCGAATGCGCGTTCTGTATCGTGGAATCGACCGGCGATTGATCGGATGGCGAATCTGAATATCGAGCCGGGACCTCATTCCCTTGATGCTATGATCGCCGCGACCGAACGCGGTATTTCCATGGAAACAAATTGTTCGTGGTCCATAGATGATTCACGGAATAAATTTCAGTTTGGCTGCGAGTATGCGCGGCTCATTGAAAATGGAAAGCTGGGAGCGGTCGTGCGGAAGCCCAATTATAGGGGTATTTCGGCCAGCTTTTGGCGCAATTTAAAGATGGTCGGCAACGCCGGAACCAGCGATATTCTAGGGACCGCTTATTGCGGAAAAGGTGAGCCGAATCAGGCTATTACCGTGGGTCACGCCTCACCCGCCTGTCTTTTCTCTGGGGTGGAAGTGTTTGGAGGCGAGGGATGAAAAAGGCCTATTTTTACGAGCTGATGGACAAAGCCGAGGCCTCCTTGCAAAAGGGCGAGGAACTCCTCCTGTCATTTCAGGGTGAAGACTCAGAATTTTGCCGTTTCAACCAGGGCAAGGTTCGGCAGATCGGCAAGGTGCAGCATGATCGCCTTCAGGTCCGGCTTATCAAAGATCAGCGGCATGCGACCTGCGAGCTGACACTGGCGGGACAGAGCGCGGAAGATGCGCTGCGTGTGAAGAATACCCTTCAGAGTTTGCGGCAGATGATTCCTCTCCTGCCCGCGGATCCTTATCTCCTGATCAACCGTGAACCCAAATCAAGCGAGAGACTGGAGAAGAATCGACTCCCGTCTTTGGAACAATGGACTACAGCGATTCGTCAGGAAACTCAGGCTTTGGATTTTGTCGGCATTCAGGCCGCGGGCGGAATTTATCGCGGCTTTGCCAATACTCTGGGTCAAAGGAACTGGTACGAGAACTACAGCTTCAATCTTGATTGGAGCGTTTATCACGCTGCGGATAAAGCTGTTAAAGCGAACTATGCGGGGCTTGAATGGGATGATGCAGTCCTGAAAACAAAAATGCAAAGCTGCCGTGAACAGCTGGAGCATCTGAAAAAACCCGCGGTCACCATCAAGCCCGGATCATACCGCGTGTACCTGACTCCCAGCGCCCTCGCTGAAGTCATCAGCCTTTTGGAGTGGCGTTCGTTCGGCGTCAAATCCCAGCGCACCAAATCCTCACCTTTGCGGCGTTTGGTGGACGGTGAGCAGCAACTCGCTTCGATGATCCACCTCTCGGAAGACGTCGCCGGAGGGGTCGCACCCGATTTTGATGACTTCGGTTTCACCAAGCCCGATGCTGTCAACCTTATCAACAGCGGCCAGCATCAAGGCGCTCTGGTTTCCGCCCGCAGCAGCCGTGAGTATCAGCTGGCACCCACCGGAGCCCATGAAGGCGAGTCACCCGAATCCCTTTATTTAAAGCCTGGAACGCTGAAGGCCTCATCCATCCTGAAAGAACTGGGCGACGGGCTCTACATCAGTAACCTTTGGTACATGAACTTCTCGGACGCCGAAGCCTGCCGCATGACCGGCATGACCCGCTTTGCCACGTTCTGGGTGCAAGGCGGCCAGATTCAAGGTCCGGTGAACGTGATGCGCTTTGATGAATCGCTCTATCGCATGCTTGGTGAAAACCTCGTGGGCCTCACCGATCACAGTGAGATGATCCTGAGCAGCAGCACCTACGATAGTCGCTCGACCCACAGTCAGCGCCTGCCGGGAGCTTTGATCGATCGCTTTGCCTTCACTCTTTAGGAATGAGACCGTGCACAGCCTGGACAAGTTGGGTGTCCTGAAAGGCGGTTCCTCCAGATTCCATGCCACGAGTTCCACGGGAACAGGCGGAGGCTGAGCACTCAGAATGCGCGCCAATTCCAAAAGAACTGCAACGCCGCTGCCGTTATCATCGGCCCCTGGTGTGGTCTCCAATCGTGAGGCATCCGCGAGTGAAAGATCAGCCTTCTCATGAACTCCAATCAAAGGCTGCATGGTATGGATCAAAATTGGAGAGACAAGCAGCCCACCAACGATAACTCCAATGGCGATACCACGGAACATGCGTGAGGACCTCTCAGTCATCCAAAAAAGTCACCACTCCGGTGGCCAGATCCAAAACCGAGCCGATGATTTTCAGACGACCGAGGCTCACCATTTCCTCGATGATACGGCTGGAGTGGGAGAGCTGGCTGACGGATGCGCGCACGTTGGCTTCGACGGCGCGATCGGCTTTTTCCTCGTCGCTGATATTCTTGATTTTGGCGATCGTGTAGATGTGAGGCTTGATGCGGTTGACGATGTCATTGAGGCCCTCGGTGGAAAGGGCTTCCTTGGTTTCGATGTGCCTGAGGGTAGCCCGGACGGCGCCGCAAAGGGTATGACCCATCACCATCACAAGCGGAGTGCCGAAGGTGATGGCAGCGAATTCCACGCTGCCGACAAGCGAGGGAGCCACGATATTGCCGGCCACGCGGATGACGAAGACATCTCCCAGGTCCTGATCGAAGATGAGTTCCACAGGAGCCCGCGAATCCGAGCAGCAAAGGACGACGGCATGGGGTGACTGTCCGACTCTGGCATATTCCTTCAGCTTGCTGAGCGAGGACTGTGAAGAGTGCAGGGAAGTTCCTGCCAGAAATCTCTGATTCCCTGCTCGAAATGCTTCAATGACCTGAGCCTGTTTCGCTTGATAATCCATCCCATCCTCCATGAGCCGTTTCCTAGGCTCTAACGGACTGGGCAAAAAAAAACAAGCCTGAGCAGAAACTCAGGCTTGCAGATTTGTCGGGCTTTTCAGCGAATCACAGAAGCATCAGACCCGGTAGGATGGGTTTCCGAGGCCGGTGGATCCTGCTGTGCCAGCTGCCAGTCGGGAAGCGTACGCATCACGTTTTGGACGAGCTGGTTAAACTTGGGCAGCTGATTTTTTGCGATCGGCTCAGCGGCGGGGAAACGCAGACCCAGAGGATCCGTGTAAGCCCCATTTTCATAGAATGCAAAGTGAAGGTGCGGTCCGGTGGCAAGGCCTGTGGAACCGACGTAACCAATCACCTGGCCTTGCTCCACGGTCGAACCCCTGCGCAGACCCGTCGCGAAACCCTTCAGATGCAGATAAGCGGTCGAATAGGTTCCATTATGACGAATCTTGATCATGTTGCCCGATCCACCGTTGCGGCCGATGGATTCGATCGTGCCATGACCCACAGCCATGACCGGCGTTCCGGGAGGTGCACCATAGTCGACACCATTATGCGGGCGATGAATATGCAGCACGGGATGGAACCGGCTGCGCGAGAAACCCGAGGTGATGCGACCGAATTTGATCGGACTCTTGATGAACATGCGCTTCAGGCTTTGGCCATTCGGGAAATAATACGAAGCGTTCTCGCCTTCCGCGGGATAACGGATGCCCGTGAAAAGCTGGCCGTTGTTTTCATATTCCGCGACCAGGATATTGCCCCAGCCGATGACCTTGTCATCGACCATCTTCTGCTCAACGGTCAAACGCCAGCGATCGCCGCGCTTCACTTCGCGGTTGAAGTCGATCTGCCAGGCGAAAACTTCAGCGAGGTTGGTGATCAGGGAAGGATCCATCCCGACGAATTCAGCGGATTCCCAAAGGCTGCTGCTGACGAAGCCGTGGAAGGTTTTTTGGACGACGCTGATCGGATGCTCGATTCTGGTTGCCGTCCACTCAAGCCCGGGGCCGTTTCTTTCAATCACCAGGCTTGAGTCGGCGGCGTACCTCAAGGCCAGTTTCAAAGGCGTATTTCTCTCGGGCCCGTCCCATGTGATTTCAAACATGGTTTCCGATGCAACGTCCTGCAGCGGAAGAACAGGCTTCGCGGCTTTCACGAGTTCCAATATAGTCTGGGGAAAAAGACCTTCGCTCTTCAGCGTTTGATACATGCTGGAGCCTTTTTCGACCGTATGTTGGGTTACAAACGCAGCCGGGGCTTCGAGTTTGCTGGTTGTCACAGCTGGGCTTACAGTGCGTGGCTGAACGCTGTCGTGATCTTGAGACGGATTGCATGCGGGCTGAAGGCATAGAATTGCAGCCATAGCGCAGCTGCGCAATTTGAACATGCCAGTTCCCTCCTTTGAGTTGAAATTCCATTATAACCCAACAGGTCATGAAGTCGACAAGGGAACCAGCAAAATCCCTACGTGTCAACCCAGAAAAGCCGGGTGCATTCCCTTAGAACTATCTCCATTCCTTGGCCTGCTTGGCCCGTGCGATAGGAGCTGCGGTGAGTGATGCAGATGGCACATAATAGCCATCGGATGTACGAGACCATTCACCTTCTTCATTGACCAACGGATGATCACCCTGCTCCAGGTTTCGCAGAGTTGCACCATTGGGTTTATCGTACAGTTTGGATCCACCGGGCGTTACATAACGCACAACGCCGCCGGTCGTCACCGCGCCAGAGCCTGGCGCTGTCGGATTTTCGGCAACAGGGGCAAGGACGCTGTCGGGCGCCTCTGCGGCCAGCCCATTATCCGTTGCGCCTTTATTGATATCTGGTGACTCCAGAATATCGTCACCAGCGCCATTGATCAATGCACCATCGCCTTGATTGGCCGCATTCAGTCCGAAATTATTGTTACCAAGGCCGGTATTACCGTTTGCGCCAAGATTATTGTTCGCGCCCCCGCCGTTCGGATTGTTGCCGAACAGATTCCCCTGATTATTGCCGCCTTCCGCGAAGTTGGCGTTATTGCCGTTTAAGAAATCCTCATCCGCAGCGTTATTGATCGCTTCACCATCACTGCCGCCGTTTTCTGCGCCCTGGTTGTTGCCAGCCATATTATTTTCAGCGCCATTGATCGCGTCTTCACCGCCAGCTTCATTCAGACCGGCATTATTTTCCGCCATTTCCTCTTCGTCGGCATTGGCTGCAGCATTGCCATCGCTGGGTTGCACCGGATCTTCGGTGGGATCTATGCCGCCTCCGAAGCAGCCCACCAGATTAAGCGAGATGATGAGTGAGAAGAGCATGAGCACGGGTTTGCGAACGTTGTGCACCTTCATGACGTCCTGTCCTTTATCTCTGAAAGCCGCTCGCCCCGCATCCTGCAAGGCGATGAATAATGATCTTTCGCAAATCATCTCGGCACAGCCCGGCAAAACTTTAGCCGTGGAAGGCAGAATCTGCCCCTGCTATGATCCGGTACCGGAGGAAACAGGAGTGGGTCAAAAATTTCAGAAGTGGTCAGCGCATCAGGATGAGCGTCCGCGCAACCTGGCCGATATTTCCCAAATCATTCGAAAAAATCGGCAGTTCTCGGCGATCGACCAACTCCAGTATGGAGATTATGGCCTTCTCGATGCTGTCGCTGTGATCAGTGAGGCGATCCGTCAAGGTAAACGCATCGCCCTTTATGCGGATTACGATGTCGATGGCACCATGAGTTGTGTCAGCTGGATTTGGTTCTTCGAGGCCCTCGGCTTCACGAACTTCACCTGGTATATCCCCTGCCGCTTTGAAGAGGGCTACGGGCTGAATTTGCAAGCCGTGCAGCATTTAATAGATGATGAGAAAGCGGATGTGATCATCACGATGGACACCGGCATCACGGCCAACCGTGAGGCGGCGTACTGCAAAGACCGCGGCGTCATCTTCGTGTGTACGGATCACCATAAAATCCAACCGGAAAAGATGCCGGATTGCATTATCCTCAATCCCAAGATGCATCCGAGCCCTGATTACCAGGAGCTCTGCGGTGCCGGCATCACCTTTGTCCTGCTCAGGAAACTGGCTCAGCAGTTCGCTGTTCCGGCCCAGGCGTGGAACGATATCCTGGCTTTGGTCGGGATGGCCACGATCTGCGATGTGGTGCCCTTGAACGGTGTCAATCATAAGCTCGCGAATATGGGCGTCCGCTCGCTGCTGAAAAGCGACCGGAAGGTGCTGCGGCGTCTCAAGGAAGCCTGTGCCCTGGACAAGGGTCTTGATGAAAAGGACGTGGGCTTTCGCATCGGTCCCCGGATCAATGCGGTCGGACGGCTGCATCACGCCCGCGAGGTGATCCATGCCTTCATTCATAACGATCCCGAAGCCCTCGTGAGTTTCATGGATACCTGCAACGAAGAGCGGAAGCTCATTCAAAATCGCATTGTGCGCGAAGCCCAGGTCCTGGCGCGGGAGCATGCGGACGAGCCGGTGCTGTTCCTGGGATCCGAAGGCTGGCACACAGGCGTTGTGGGGATTGCCGCCAGTAAAATCGCCGAAAGCTTCTGGCGTCCCACTTGGCTCTTTGAAAGGCAGGAAGAGGTCTGCAAGGGTTCCGCCCGATCCATTCCGGGTTTTGATGTGACGGATGCCATGGCCGCGGCCGGACACCTCTTTGAAAAATTCGGCGGGCACCGGGCAGCGGGCGGCTTCACCTTCAAACGCGAGAATGAAGAGGCGATCCGCGCGGCTTTGATTCAGTATGCCCAGCAGGTCAGGGCGATCCATCCCGATATCTGGACCAGCAAGGTCCATTATGATTGCGAGGTTCCCGGGCATCTTCTGCACCTCGACCTTGCCTATGAGCTTGAGCACATGAAACCCTTCGGCCACGGTTTCGAAGAGCCGCTCTTCTGCATGGAAGGCGAGGTGAAAAATGTTCGCTTCCTTCAGGATCGGGCCACGGGTGAACCGAAGCACACCTCCGTGATGGTGATCCCGGATGGTGGCGCGATGCAAAAGATCATGTTCTTTCATGATGTGATCGAAGGTTTGGAATTTGCCAAACGCGCCCGTTTTTTAGTCTATGCGGGAAAGAACACCTTCCGTGGCCAGACTTCGCTCTCGCTCATGGGAAAGGACTGGGAACCGATTCCTTGAAGGTTTAAAATGGGTAAGCCCCATTTTTGGACAACGCAAAGGAATGCATCATGCCCGGTCAAAGGCCCTGGTCTCGCGCGCTGTTTTGTGCAAGCCTTCTGGCATCCGGATCAGCCCAGGCCTTTACCTATGAAGTCCTCTTCGAAGATACGGTCGGCCGTGATGCGGTGGTCCTCGGTCGCACGCCTGGCTTTCAGGCTGTGGCCAAGTCCATCCTGCTCGACGGGTCGGTGAAAACCAGCGGCACCAACACCCGCAGCTACGATCGCATCCTGATCAACTACGCGAAATACATGCAGCAGTTTGCGATTGGGGCCAATGCCTCGCTGCGTCTGACCCTGCCGGTCCTTGCCAACTATCGTAAGGAAGAAGGCGAGCAGGTGCCGAGCATCGTTACGGAATCCACCTGGTTTGAAACCAAGCCCAAATTTGAATTCGTCTATGCGACTCAGAATGCCCTGGATCTTGTCCTGGGAGTGGATGGTTATTACGTGAGCCCTTTCGAAGCCAAATCCGAATCGGCCTTCTTCACAGCCACGGATAAATTCGACGAGGCTTCGACCACCTATGGGCATCTTGCTGTCGTGAAACATGGTGGCAACTTCGATGGCGGCTTTGCGTTCAAAACCGCAGCCGAAAAAAAGCGCAATGTCACCAAAAGCACCAATATTGATGAATCCAGTTTTGTGGTTGAAGACCGTATCTACGATCCGACGACCATTTCCATCTTTATGCGCACCCGCCTTGGCCTTGGACTCGTCTATGGAGAATTCGCGGCCATCGAGGCCAGCGGCGGCGGCAATCGCACCGATCGTGGCGCGACCGTGAAAGAGGATTACTTCCGCGTGCAGCTGGCCGGCTTTTTCCCCCTCGGCCCTTTCGGTTTTGAATCCACCCTGATCTACAAAAGCCTTTCCTATGCTGACAATCGTAACGTGACCATGGATACCATTCCCATGCTGAGCCTGCAGATGAAGCTGAGCATGAATATGGGCATCCCTGTCTTTGCAGGGCTCATCGGCGTCAGCGGCACAGACGGGCAAAGTATACCCGAATTTAACGCCAAGTATAAATTGTTCGGAATCGGTGGAATTGCGGGAATCCAATCAAATTTTTGATTTTGCGCAAAACGTAGTAATTAAAGAATTAAGGCCATCAAATTGAATCTGTCCTGGAATCTGCCGAAGGGTTTGATGTGGAGGGATCTTTATGATTGGCCTGTGTGCGCGTCACCCCGAATTTGGACCCTGGGTAAGGATCGTGATCCTGGCCCTGGCTTCCCAGACACTGCCCGGCTGTTACGTCTTCAAAAAAAGAAGCGTGAGCGAAGGCGCCCGGCAGGCCAGCACGGCCGAAGTTCTGGGTGCCTCCCTTGGTGACAAGGCCGGAGATGTGAACGAAGCCGCCCTGGCTGAAGTTCACGCCGTGTCCACGACCCATGCCCCTGCCGGTGTGCGGCCCGATCCTGATACCTTCGTCAGGCAGCTTCTGCTTCAGTATCGCGAGCAGGGTGCGGTGGTCGCGCGGGAGATCGGTCGTGTCGAGCAGTATCGCATGCTGCTGGGTGGAGCGAGCAATAACTTCGCGATCGTGCCGCAGGAAACCTATGATGCGACCTCACTGCTGGCGGAATTGAAAGTTGCCGAGGAGGTCTGCGGCAGCCTTGTCGATCCCGATGAAAGGCAGCACGCTGGGTGGGAATCCATCCTTCCCGCCGATCCCGCGGACACCACGACCAACATCCGTTTTCTTGCGCAGCGCCTTATCGGTTTGCCTTCTTCCAATATCTCGGCTGATGCCATGACCCAGTTGAACGCCATCCTGCAGACAGCTTTGGTCAATGGGCGCGTGACCAACGCCAGTTACATTCCGGTCTGCGCCACCCTTCTGATCGATGCGGAGGCTTTGCTGCTATGAAATTTTCAAGCCCCATTATTTTCTCCTTGGCCCTTCTGGGACTTTTCAGTGCCCCACTGCAGGCTGCCCAGGATCTTTCAGCGGCTCTGCGTCGTGCCCAGTATCTTCTGACGGGAACCATGCCCACCGATCAGGAATTCACCAGCAATGCCGTCTCGGATGCGGCCTACAAAACTGCTGTGCGGACCTTCCTCGATGGTGATGGCTTTTATGATTCCGTGCTTCGCTATCATGAGCGCGTCCTGGGGGTCGGTTTGCCCGAGGAATATCTGCAGGAACTTCTGCGTGAGGATATCGACGGCAAGCAGGAAAAATTTGCGAGCATCACCTGCGGTCGCCTGGATGGGGCCAATGGCCGATTCCGCTGCATGTGGACGAGTAACCTCGATTCGCGTCTCGGTTCAGGCTGTCCTTTGTCGGCCGAACAGCCCGTCTCCGTTTTCTGGTATCCCGGCATCGTCGCCTGGGCCTGCCCTTCGATCGTGAAGGCCTGCGGTCAGGATCTGAGTTCCTGCTTTGTGCAAAGCCCCAATGAAGAGGAAGCCCGCAACGCCGAACTCGGTACGACGGAAACCTTTGATTCCCGCTATTCCGTGATCAAATCGCTCAGCCGCCAGGCTGCGGGTCTTGCGACGGCTGTCGTGGTCCAGAACTATCCTTATACCAAGGTGCTTGAGCCTGGCCTTACAGCTGTGGACGGAGCCGTGGCTCACTTCTATGGTCAGCGCCATCACTTCAAGATTGATGAGCTCAATCTGAGTGAAGAGGTGGTTCAGATCGTGGAAAGCACAGCCTTCAGTGACACAAGGTTCCGGCTCCTCAAAACCTCGGGTTATGACTACAGCTCGGGCGGTATCCTCTCCACTTTCGGCTGGCTGCGCCGCTACGATAAAAACAGAACGCGCGCCAATGAACTCTACAAGCGTCTTCTGTGCCGGGAATTCACCGCGGACCTTCCCCGCGTGTTCCCGCAGGATCCAGGCAACCTTCGCGTGGCGCCCGGCTGCTCCGGCTGTCATGCGACGCTCGATCCCCTCGCGGACTTCTTCATGGTCTGGGGTGAAGGCGGTGACCTTTATAGCGGTGGCCAGGCCGCAGTCTCCACAACCTTCAATAGCAAGACGGGCACAAGCGTCGCCGACCTCGCTGAAATCGTGCGCGGGGATAAGGCCTTTGCCACCTGTACGGTTCAAAACGTCTGGAAGTGGCTGATGGGCCGCAAGTTCTATGTCGACGAGGAGAATCTGCGAACCAAACTCACGGATTATTTCCTGACCACCAATTACAGTTTCCGCGAGCTGGTCTATGCGATCAGCACGCATCCTGCCTTCCTGGAAGGTACGCGCAGCGATGGGATCGCGACCGATCCTCTGTCGGCTCCGCCTCTCGGCGAATTTCCGACCACCACGACCACCTGCGAAGACCGCGCGTATACCTTCGCTGGTGATGTGCAGTCTCGCGTGACTCTTTGCACGGGTTGCCACAACGGTTCCGGCAGTCGCCAGCCTCTGCGCACGGAAGCCGAATGGCGTCCTCTGCGCGCCACGGCCATCAAGATGATGGCGTCGGGTGTGATGCCTCCCGGGCCCGCGAATTCCGAAGTTTTCAAACTCAAGGATGCCGTCACCTGTTGGTTGGAGAAAGATCCATGAAGAACAAAATCGATAAGCAGGTGCTGAAAGACAGCATCATCAAAGGTACGGGCCATGGTCATATCTGCCATCCATCGCAGCTTCCGGATCTGACCCGGCGCGAGCTGATGCTGGGCGGCACGTACCTGGCCGGATATCTGATGGCTTCGCAGATGATTCCGGGTGGCAAGGCCCTTGCGGCCGGTCAGTACCCACCCGCGCGTCGTCTGATTTGGATCAATATGAGCGGCGGCTGGGATATCCTTGAAATCACCGATCCCAAACCTTCGTCGACCTCGGGCATTGATATGATGTACGACTGGGGTGCCGCGCAGCAGCTCGCCGGTTCCACGGAAAAAATCGGACGCTGGATGCCGAACGTCGCCGCCATGGGGCAGGACGTGCTGGTCGTCCGGGGCCTGAACATGGGCACGACCTCGCATATGGCCGGCGCCGTGTACATGGATACTGGCGTTCTGAGTAACTCGGGCAACGTGAACGCCGCTTCCATCCCTTCGATCGTCGCGAGTGAAAGCACGGCCACCATTCCCATTATTCAATTGAATGGCGGGATGGATCCCAAGATCGACCGTGGCCTCTTGAGTCCGGTTTCCGTCGTGCGGGCCCAGAATCTTGACCTTTATCGTTCCATGTACCCTGAGGATACCGATGCGATGGATCAGAAGATGCTGATCCTGAATTATCTGAATAGCTCGATTGAAAGGGCCAAGGCCAAGACAGGTGATTACGACCGCTTGAAAGCCGTTGCTTCGGCTCAATCGAAAATTCAAACGCAGTTCGCCGACAATGTGGGCAGCAAGCTTGAACTGACCAACGAGGATCGGACGCCCTTTGGTGTGAACGCGCCGCGGACGATGAATAACGGCATGCGCGATGCCTTCGCCCTGTCTTTGAAACTTCTGAAAAATAACCTCGTGACCTGCCTGAACCTCGGTGTCGGCGGATTTGATACCCATGCGGGGCAGGAACGGGCCATGCAGCCTGTCGTGGAAAGCTTTGACTACCTTTTGGGCCGCTTCGTGGCCGAACTGAAAGCCGCGAACCAGCTCGACAATACCCTCATCGTCCTTTATTCTGATTTTGGACGCACACCCAAAGTGAACAACAACAACGGTCGTGACCATTGGCCAGTCGGTGGCGCCTTGATGATTGGCGGTGGAATTCTGGGTGGGCGTGTGGTTGGCGCGACAGACGACAACCTGCGAGCCCTTAGCATCAATAAGGACAGCGGCGCTGTGGAAACCGGAGGCAGTTTCACCCTGAGCCCCAGCAACCTGGGAGGCGCAGTCCTGGAGTTGACGCTTGGTGCAACGTATACCACCACCTATCGGACGTATTTGGAATCAATTCCTGCTCTCACGCGACTCAAAACCAGCTAAAATGGTCTGAGCGTCTTCGCGTGAACGTTGAATTTTCCAGGAAGGGCCAGCCATGAAGCCAGTGAAGGCTTTAGTCGCGATTTGTCTTTTCGGTTCGCAAACAGTGCTGGCCGACAACGTCGAGGAACGAGCCTGGCCCGTGACCTCCCTTCTGGTTCCCAATCCTTTTCAGGTGAATCCTGCGGCCATTCCCACCGATCGCACCATCATCGGCGGTCTCAGGCTGGTTCGCACCGAGGAATCCCGTTATCTGATCAATCCCAATAACAATACCCCGGCTCAGATCAAGCATACGACCAATAAAAAAGACGTCGGGCTGGCTTTTCAGATTCCCCTGGGCGGCGCCGCCTTTGGCCTTTCCGGGAATGAACATTCGCGGCAGATCAGCGGGAAATCGGATCAGCGCAATAGCGAAGCCTTCGAGGAATTCTGGGTCCGCGATTACAAGATGAAATTCGTGGTGGATCTTCTGCCTGAACTCCGCGGCGCCTTCACCTTCCGCTACCAGTCTCATCAGGCTGACCTCCTGGGTGGCTACGGCGTGGGCAATGATGATCGCACCCGCTACAAAGGAACGATGTCCGGCTATTCCCTGGGTGTGAACTATCGCGTGCAGAATGTGAGCATAGGGGCCTTCACGGCACCACCGCTGCGCGGCAAGGCCACGATCGAAGGCGAGCAGAAGATTATTTCCGATCCCGGTATGGGCGGTCTGGAATTGGGTTTAACCTATTCGGATCGTCTCTCGCTCGGTCTTTCCGTTTTGAAATGGTCCTATAAACATGATGATCGCGATGAGGATGCCACGAGTCCCGAGGACCAGCGTGATATCTTCCTGCGCGGCGTGGAGATTGATCAGTACTTCCGCAAGACCCTGGCTATCGGCATCGGCGCTGAGTTCGCGATCCTTCCCGTCGTAGGTATCAAAGGCAGTATCACGAGGCAGGATGGTGTCTTCCTCTTCGATCCCACGCGTGTCCCCGGTGATAATAAGGACGTCGAGACCAAGGTCACGTCCAATGAACTGCGGGTCGGTGGATTCATTCGCAATAAGCAGTTCTTCGCAGAACTCGTTCTTCTGAAAGCGAGCAAGTCGAAGGATGAAGTGAGGGTGAGGCGCAACGGGGTCAATGCGATCGGCAGCTATGAGCACGACGACTCATCGAACGTCGTCGTGCTGGGCGCTGTATTCTAAGCTCACATCTTCCGCACCGGCAGGTCCGCGGCATTCGGATACGCGGATATTCTTTCCTGAGTTTCCAGAATATCCTTCGCTGGTTCCTTGCGATTCAGCCAGACATCAGGCAGGAAAACCAGCGGAAAACCGGGCAGCTCGCTCATGAACTGCTTATCGAGTCGTGCGAGCAGACGCTGCAGCTGGATAGGCTCCGCTTCACGCTGCATGGTTTCCAGAATGCGATCGACCACGTTCATATCCCAGCCGCTGAAATTCTGCCCGAAGTAATTGTTATCCGCGCTGGGTATGGCCAGCGAATGCATCAGGTTGATCGGCGTCGTGAGGGGCGGCAGATTCCAACGCATGCAGGCCATGTCCCTGAAGCGGCGCTGCGGCAGGGTCTGGCGCATGAATTCCTCTTCCGGAATAATTTCCAGCTGAACATTGGCGCCGATCTTTTTCAGATCTTCCAGCACGGGCTGGTAAAAGCCTGATTTCAATCGTATATCCGAGCAGGTCAGCACGAGGTTGATCTTCTGGCCGTCGATGATCAGAGTCCCCTCGCTGTTTTTGCGACCGCCGATTTGCTCCAAAAGCTGACCCACACGCTGCGGCTGATAAGGATCCACGACCTTTTCATTGATGCGTTCCAGCTGGGTCGGGTGCAGGGCCGTGAAGGCCGGCAGACCATGGCCCTGGAGCTGCTTTTGCACCAACGCTTGCCGTTGGATGGTATGCTGCAGGATCTGTCGCAGCTGGGGATTCACGAGAAGAGGGCTGCGCAGGTTCAGAATAATAAGTTCCAGCGTATGCCCGGGACGGCTCTGCAGACTGAATTTCTGGTCGAGGCTCGGTACCTGCTCTTTGAGTTCCAGCCAATTCAACCAGCTCAGCTCACCTTCGGCGGTCTGATCCACTTCACCATTTTGCAGCGCCTTGGCCAGGGCCGGAATGCCATTATAGAGACGCAGCTCCAGATCCTGCGTCGGTGCCTCCTCCCATTCGCCTTCCGGGTTCGAGACCAGGGTCCACCGCTCCGCAGTCGCGGATTTTACGATGTAAGCCCCGTAATAAAGCCCAGGGTCCTGCAGTTTGTTCCACCAGTTGGCGTCATGCGGGTCTTTCTGCAGCTTCTGAATAAGCTCAGCCTTATGGGCCGGCAAGAGGGAAATCGCAAACAGCTGAAACGCATCCGGTCGCCTGTGGGTCAGGATCAGACGCATCTTATTCTTCTGGTCAGGATCCATTTCGATACGGCGAATGGGCAGCAGAGGATCCTTGCCCTTGCCATAATCCGCGCGGGCCATGGTTTCCAGTGTGAACTTCACATCCTGAGGCGTGATGTCCGTGCCGTCGCCCCATTTCAGTTTCTTTTTGAGTTCAAGATCCACCATGTACGTGGTGGTATTGCCATCATCGTCCTTGCGGCTCAAAAGCTCGGGCGTGTCTTTGCAGATGATGCAGATAATGCGGCCATCATTCCGCACAGTAAGGACAGGGGGATTGATCAGATGACGAACGACTTTGCCATCCCCGGCTTTCTGTAGCAGGGGATAGATCCGGTAAGGATCCTGTAAGCTGCCGATTACAAATGGTTTTCCGTAAGATTGGGACGCCATGCCCAAACTTAAAAATGAGGCCAACCAGCCCAGGACGGCGCGGCGTTTGGCGGAAGCGAAGATAGGCATCGCAGATTTCCTTTTCGAAGCAGACTCCTGTCATGCTCCATCATAGGGGAATGTGGATGGGGAAACCAGAGCGAACCGCGGGAACCCTTGCGCAAAAGGGCAGGGACTTCCTTTTTTGCCAAGCGTGAGACGCTTGGGTTCCGCTGGATTTCTCCGATACCGCTGAAGAGAAATTTTTCCAAGGAGCCGGGATTGAGTCGCGAACCAGGACATTGGCTGCAAAGCCCATCAGTCAGCTTAAAGCTGGCGGTGGGGATCTGCGTGTTTTGGATTGGCGCTTTGACCGCTTGGGAGTTCTCGCCCCTTTCCATGGAAGCGGAAACCCGTCTGGTCAATCCGCTCTTCTTTCAGCTGCGCCAGCACATTGATCGTGCGCCCCGGATTCACGAGAACATTAAATCCTATGGGATGGATGACACGACCATTTCCTATATGCAGAGCCCCAATCTGAAATTGAGTCAGTGGGTGGAACTTCTGGAAGCTTTGGATTCCCGCTCGCCCAAGGCGATCGTCATCGACGCGCTGTTTTCCGTGACGGATGTGGGGCTTGATCAGCAGGCGGAAAGGGACGCTTTGAGCGCCCGTCTGAAAGCCATCAAAACGCCTATTTTAATGGGCGCCTATGGAAGTCTGAAAGAGGTTCGCGGCCGTGAGCCCTGGGATCTGAATGATCCCGCGTTTGATGTGAAGAATTATCTGCGTCAGCTGCCCCAGTCGCCTTTGACGGCCGATCAGGAGGCCGAGGCCTTGCCGATCCTGGACTATGGCAATGGCTTTGTGTATGGGCCGGATGTGTTCCTGCGCGAGGCTCTTTATCGCATCGGTCACATTCATTACGGACAGAAGGAAGGGCGCTTTCATCCCTTCATCCGCCTGCAAAAAAATCATCTCCTGCCGCATGTGATGCTGCGCGCCACAGGCAACGCCTACTTCAAACAGGGCCAGCTTTATGTGAACGAAGGCGAGCTGCCTTTATCCCGCGATGGCAGCGCTTACATCAACTTTCCCAAACGCGAAGACATGGTGAAATCGGTGCGGCCGCTCCGCCTTCTCATGAAGCCCAAGGTTCAGGACAAGGAACTGCTGCGCATTTCCAGCGACGACTACATTTACATTATTCAGATGTATTTCACAGGAAACGTGGATTTCAAACCGAGCCCGCTCGGCATCATTCCCGGCGCCTTCTCACATCTGGCCGTGCTGAACAACATCCTGCAAAAGGATTGGCTGCGTCCGATCGAAGCCGGTCCCTGGCTGATTGCCGGCTTTGGCTGTCTGTCCGCGCTGCTCGCTTACTGGCTGAGTCCTGCGGTTCTGATCATGATTCTGGTCGGCAGCCTCTGCCTTTGGGCTTTGGTTTGTTTTTACGCCTTTGCCTGGCTGGGCTGGATGCTTCCCTGGCTCGGCCCCAGCATGAGCTTTTTCTTCATCGGCCTCAGTATTGCCGGTTTCCGCATCCGCGCCATGGAACTCAAGTCCTGGTACATCAAGCAGACTCTGCAGGGAACGGTTGAAAAAACCGTCCTTCATGAACTGTCCAAGCATCCGGAGCGCCTCGCTTTGGAAGCGCGGGAACGCGTACTCACAATCATGTTCATCGACATCGTCGGCTTCTCGCTCATGGTGGAAAATCAGCTGCCGCGCACGGCTTTTGAAAGCCTCCGCAGTCTGATCGAGGAACTGAGCGCCACCGTCCATCGTCATGGCGGAATCGTCAACAAGACCCTCGGGGATGGTCTTCTCTGTTTCTTCGGCTATTCCTTCCATGATGACAAGGAATCCACAGATCATGCGGAGCAGGCCGTGCTCACCGCTCTTGAAATCCAACGTGCGAACGTACCCCGCATGATCCGTGCCGCCAAGCGTCGCGAACCCGTCTTTCCCTTGCGTATCGGCATCAATACCGCGGCCGTGTTCTTAGGCAACCTCGGCAGCGGGGAAAAACTCGATTTCACCGTGATCGGCAACGGCGTGAACTTTGCGAAGCGTCTGGAAGGGGCCTGTCTGCCTCATTCCGTTCTGGTGGGTCCGACGACCAAAGAACTCGTCGAGCCGCTGGGAACGATCAATGCGCGCGCCAAGCGCCGACTGATTGCCATCAAGCACCATATCGAAATGGTGGAATCCTGGGAGTATGATCCCTTCCTGAGTCAGCCAGAGCTGCGCGCTCAGGCCGAAGAGGTTTACAAGACAACAGCCTATCTGACAAGGGTGGAACGCCGCTGGAGCGTTGCCAAACCCGAGCGCATCCTTCTCACAACTTTATCCGGGCCGGCTCATCTGTTAAATTTCTCCTCGACCGGCATGAGTTTTTCGTTGCCGGGCCTTATCCCGCGTGGGACCAGATTGGAACTGAATATTGACTCGATGGATGGCGTCCTGTATCAGCAGCTGGCTGGCTTTGGCCTGCAAAAGCTCCAGGTCGAGGTCCGTTGGGTGCAGAAAAACGAAGAGCGTTATCTGCATGGTGTTCGCTACCTGGATCTGGATGCGCGACAGACAGATCTTATAACGGATCTTTTATGCCAATACGCTCTTGCAGAATTCGAGGAAATTTCCGCGGACGACGTCGCTTCGTAAGCGTGCTCTTCCTTTGGGCCGTGGTCTTTACCTCCACCGCCTGGGCCTGCCCTGGTTTTCTCATCATGCATCAGGTCCCCTTGAAACAACGCTCGAAAATTCCGCGTGACACCCTGCATCTTTTCGCGTTCCGCCCGGATCTGCCCGAGCGTTGGCAGGAGCTGCCGATGCAGCTCGATCCTTTGGATGACGAAGGCAGCCTGATCTTTCCCGAGGACAAGGACTGGATGAAAAAGCCGGTCGTGCCCTTCGACCGGATCAGCTTCTTCGATGAGAAATTCGGGACGAAATTCGATGGGAAAGGCGAGGGGCCTTGCCGGTCCAGCAACTTCGTGGAATTCGATACACGGCGGGGTTACGCATACCTGGCCAGCTGTCCCGGGGACTATGCGGCGAAGGACTTCACCGATCCCGTGACGCTGCAGGACAAGCAGCGGATGGTGAACGCGAAATACTACAAGTATAACTACAGCGAACGCAATCACCTCGTCTTCGATAACATCCTGCTCGCCGATCCGGCTTTTCAAGACTATCATCCGGTCGCCTCGCAGTCCGACCTTCTGATCGTCGGGGATGTGAAGAACTTTTTCACGCTGCATTTTGATTCCGAGGACATCGACGCCTTCATCAATTCCAAACGTAGCGGCGACATGGGTTTGATGGGCGGTTTGAAGTTCTATCTGAGAATCCTTTATTTCAAGATCAAGATGTCGCTGATGCCCGAGGTCAACTTTTTTGATGACTCGGTCTTCATGCCCATGATTCTGACTCTGCCGGTGGATGCGAAAAAATATCTGCGGCGCGGCAGTGGGATTTATTACACCTGGCTCGGTGACAAGGATACCGAATGGCTCTGGGACCGGAGCGAGCTGGAAAATCTGGATATCAATGTGCTCGATCCCAGATTCGAAGGCGCCTCGCGGATGCCTTCGGAGAAATACTGCAGCCGCAGCAAATGCCGCTATAAGATCCTCGGCCGTAATCATGGGCGGCTCTTCGCGCTGCATTTCGAAATCAGTCGCAAGGCCGCTGAGCTGGGCTTTTTCCCAAGGCTCATCCGTGATATGCCGGCCGTGGAAAAAATGATCAAACATCCCGTCAGTCGCTATCCGGCCCAGAATCGCATCGGTGTCTACTTTGAAACGGCGCTCATGCCCGAAGGCGAACACACCTGGGACTTCTGGATTCATTTCCCGGAAGACGAAAAAGGCATCTGCAACGTTAACGTCAGGGCCCGGTCTTTCACCGCGGCCCCTCCGTCTTTGGATAAAAAATGAAGTTTGTCATTCGAGTGCTTTTGCATGTGGCGTGGATCGTTCCCTTCTTTTTCGGGCGACCCTATCTGGCGGTTGCCATGCTGCTCTTCGTGTTCCTCTGCTACGTGAAGGTCTTCAAATTCCGTCAGCAGCTGGCTGATCTCGCAGAGCGTGGCGGTGATCCCGAGCGGAAAGCCGTCCTTCTTCATGCGCTTCAGCGTTGGCAAGCCTTGACCTGGCTCAAGAACTCTTAGGCCACAAAATGCAGGTGCAGGCGGGTTTGGGCCTGCGTTACAAGCTGTTCGGCCTCATCCGTATTCAGATAATAAGTCGTATGGATGTATTGCACGACTCTGTGATATTCCATGCCGCCTTTCAGCAGCGTCGAGATTGCAAGTATAATAGCGCGTTTTGATTTTTCTGACATGGTCTTTAGCCTCTCTGCTTTCACGTCTCCACCCAAGGAAAAGACGCGACTCACGGAAAGACATTGCTCTTCTCAGAAAAAAAATAAACTCCCAAAAAGTGTGCAAGCCGCGACCGCCTTACAGAAAAGTCGCCCAAGTTTGGTCGGACGGCCAGACAGAAAATACCGACTGCTGTAAGTCCCTTGCTGGACATTCCCGAGCAAAATCCTGGGTGATTCCTGGAGTTTACACGATCTTTCAAACGTGACTTAATGGGCTCGCCCTGTCATTCCTATTCACGTTTTTGGAAGGATCATGTCGATGAAAGTTCTCGCACATCTTTGTACGGCTGCTTTATTTTTCGCTTCCTCTTTGGGCCTGGCTCTTCCCAAGGTCAGTGTCGATGTCCTCAGTGAAGTCCAGAAGGTGGATCAGGTGATCCAGGAACTGGACGATTATGAAAGCCGCGTCTGGGCCATTGGAATCAATGGCGACACGCTGCAGCCTGATCAATTCCAAAAATTCTTCGCCGATCGGGATATGGAAGTTCGCTACTTCGTACGCAGCTTCTCGGGTCTTTCGCTCGGCGAAGCCTCTGCTTATCAGGAGAATCGCCGGATGCTGGTGGACTATCGTCATCGCATCCTGCAGCAGGAACTGGCGGAAGTGAATGCTGTGGTCCGTCAAATCCAGATCGCGCAGCAGCAGGATGCTTCAGTGGGCTTCACCACGGGCATGATGCAGCCTGATCAGACCATCAGGTTCTTTGGGCAGCGCGGTCTTGAAATTCGCTACTATGTGCGGGGTCCCAGCTTCACTCTGGGTGATGCTTCAGCCTATCAGCAGAACCTGAAGGTTCTGGGGGACTACGCTCGTAAATTGAGATCGCTGGATAAAAGCCTCGGCCGGTAATGCCGACGTTCTTCAAAACTGGAAATGGCTATGGATCGATCGGGGAGATCGATCCATTTTTCTTTGGGATCAGAGTTGCTTTTCGACGAAGTCCCAGTTCACGAGGTTCCAGAAAGCCTCGACGTACTTGGCCCGCGCGTTGCGGTAGTCGATGTAGTAGGCGTGTTCCCACACATCACAGGTCAGAAGCGGTTTGAAATTGCTGGTCAAAGGGCAGCCTGCATTCGACGTCTTTTCGATGCCCAGCGAACCGTCAGGCTTTTTCACAAGCCAGGCCCAGCCGGATCCGAATTGAGTCAGGGCAGCGTCGGTGAACTTTTCCTTGAAGGTCTGGAAGGAACCGAAGCTCGACTTGATCAGGTCGCCCAGCTTGCCCTTGGGTTCGCCGCCGCCTTTGGGGCTCAAGCAGTACCAGTAGAAGGTGTGGTTCCAAACCTGGGCCGCGTTATTGAAAATACCGCCTTCAGTGGTTTTAATCAGCTCTTCCAAGCTTTTTTCAGCGTTGGGAGTGCCTTCAACCAGCTTGTTGAGGTTCGTGACATAAGTCTGGTGGTGCTTGCCATAGTGATATTCCAAGGTCTCGGCGGAGATATGAGGCGCCAGTGCATCCTGGGCGTAAGGCAGTTCCGGGAGTTTAAAAGCCATTGGTTTTCTCCTGTAAGTAAGACAGATCGTGACTACTATAGGAGAGCCATTTCCTCAGAACAAGTGAATAGGCGAGGCGTCCTACCTTCCTGCGTCCCCTGGCCGCCTGGACCTGGGGGTTTTTTGACAGGTGCTGGGGCCTTCACATTAGGAAGTCAGCCACGATGCGGCTTGCGAGTTGTTCGGAAAGCTCTTTGACCTTGGCATGCAGGGCTTCCTCGTAATTGAGATAGGCGCTGGACACGGGCGTGATGGTTTCTGAGCGCAGACTTTTAAAGGTCGTCCCGGCGCTGTAGCTGCGATTGAAGAGCACCGCGCGGGTTTTCAGATCGTGCACTTCGACATTAATTGCCATGTTGACGGCTTCATCTGTCGTTCGATTGCCCGCCCGCTTCAGGTTACGGAATTCCTGCGGTGCGGGTTTCTCCGTTTCGCTGACCACGGGATCACGGCTGATCGGCTCGCGGCTGGGTGTGCCCGTTGGGTTCACAGAGGCCTTGTTCAGGGTAATGAGCATGATCGCATCGGCCTCGTCCTGACTGGTCAGGATAAGGCGCCCGCTGCGGACCAGTTCCCTTTGAACAGCCGACCACAGAAGCTCATGCGGGATGACCTCGCGGCTGACATCGTAGACGGCTTCCACCGCAATCGTCCGCACGCCGACCGGGGGGCGCATGGCGGTATTGCTGAAGCGATAGACGCAGCCCTGAAGAAGGAGGATGAGCAGGCAAAAACCGCCCATCTTTATGCGGCCCGGGACTTTCGTTAGAATAAAAAGGA
Source organism: Oligoflexus sp. (assembly GCF_035712445.1). Taxonomy (NCBI): domain Bacteria; kingdom Pseudomonadati; phylum Bdellovibrionota; class Oligoflexia; order Oligoflexales; family Oligoflexaceae; genus Oligoflexus; species Oligoflexus sp. The sequence continues at coordinate 58,170 of NZ_DASTAT010000013.1, forward strand.
GCACGATCCATCCTGCTTGAAATGAGGAGCACGGCGCCTATGTCTTTTTCTACCCTTTCGGGGATAACAAGACGCCCGGTGATCGCCAGTGTAGCGAGTGCGGCGGCCGAGTTCAATCATTGGGTGGAACAGAAGGCGCAGAAGGATTTCAAGGATGCCAACGGGGGCATTTGGCTGCTTCAATTGAATCTTCAGCAGCTGCCCCATCCCGACGATACCCAGGCCGCCCTTTATCGCCTGACCATCGGTCTCTGCTGTGAGCTCGACGCGCGTCATTTGGTCGAGGTTGGAGCCTACGAGGCCCAGGAGGATCAGAGACTCCTCCAGCTTTTGGGTGATGATCGGATACCCGTCGCCATGAAGAAACGGGTCATGGAAAACCAGAGTCTTGAAACCCTTCGGACCGAGCTGGCGGAAGAGCTTCTTAGAATTCGAAAATCACTGGAAAAAATTGATCTGAACAGCATGCGAAAACGTGTGATCGGTCAATGGATAGATCAGCGGCAAGTCTTTGGAAGCAGGATCCTGTCTTCATCTGCGGACAAGATAGATCTTGATGTTTGAATGGCGTTTGATATATTCCCTCAGTTTTTTTGCAGAAATCGACGGGTATATAGGGATCGGAAATCACAGCGGGAGATCAAGAGACTTATGGACTTTGTTCCCGAAATAATCGACGAAGCGGTGGTCCTCAATGCGGTCGACGTTTGCACGAATGGCAATGACTGCCGTCCTTGCGCCGAGCTGGCTGTTGGCATTCATAACTGGCTTGTGGCCCATAAGCTCCAGTATCTGATTGTCGATTTTCAGGACGAGAAAGACGTCTGCACATCCATCCTCGCTGAACTTCTGCAGCTGAAAAAACGCCTGCGCTATCCCTTTTTATTTTGCGGCATGATGGAAGGACCGAAAAAATTCCTGAAGTCCTATGCCTATAACGATTATCCGTTCTTCGCCGTCCCGGAAGAGGCCGTGGCCTTCATCCGGAAAACTCAGCCGAATCTTTTGAAAGTGGACCTGTCGAACGTGAAGCAGGGCGAACCCATTCCCTGCACCCGTTCGCGAAATTACCGGCCTGAAGACGCGGAAGAGGCTGAAGAACCCGATGCCGAGCCTGATGCTTAATTCAGCCTTCCCATGGCGGAGAGCTGCTTTTCGACCTGCTCCAGTCCGTCGGCAGCTTCGAGCCACTCCTCTTCAAGTTTCTCCAAACGACCTGTTTCCTCCTGCAGCGTGCGGTTGACTTCCGTCGCCTTCACGTAATCATTCGGATCGAGTTCCGCCAGTTTCTTTTCCAGCTGAGCCAGGGTATTGCGAAGCTTATGCTGATCGGCATCCAGCTTTTCCATGGCTTTCTGAAAGCGGCTGCGATCGCGTTTGAGCTGTTTGGCCAGATCAAAGTCAGCATTGCTGTCCTTGCTTTCCACGGCCTTGCTCTGGGGCGCTTTGGTGTCTCCGCCGTCCAGAACATCGGGGAAACCCTGTTGTGCGGCGAGACGCTTATAATCTTCCAGCTTGCCGTGGAATAAGGCGGAGCGGCCATCGGGCAGCATCACGAAGATATGCGTGGCCAGGGCTTCGATAAAGGTTCGATCGTGACTGACGAAGAGCAGCGTTCCTGTATAGGCTTCCAGGCCTTCGATCAGGACCTCGACCGAGGACATATCCAAATGGTTCGTCGGTTCGTCGAGCACCAGAAGGTTCGACTGCAAAAGCAGCGAACGGCAAAGAGCCACGCGGGCTTTTTCTCCACCGGACAGCACCTTCACCGTTTTGAAAACGTCATCACCGGAAAAAAGAAAGGAGCCGAGGATCTGCCGCGCTTCCTTGTCTCCAAGGTCCGCGCGGGTGCTCAGCACGTTTTCCAGAACGGTTTTGTTCAGATCGAGGATCTCGCCATGATTCTGGGCAAAATAAGCCATGCGAACCTGATGGCCGGTTTGCACCTCACCCCCGAGACTCGGAATCTGGCCAGAGATCGTTTTTAAGAAGGTTGATTTCCCAATGCCGTTGCTGCCGATGATGGCCACGCGGGCCCCGCGTTCCAAAAGCAGATTGATATTGGTCGCCAGTGGTTTCGTGTAACCGATATTCAGATTTTTGACCGTCAGCACATCGCGACCGCATGATGGGGCCGGTGGCAGCTGCAGATGAAAGGTCTGATCGGCAGCGGATGGATTCAATTCATTTTCCAGAGCCCGCAGCTTGGCAATCTGCTTCATTTTGGATTGGGCCTGACGAGCCTTGCTGGCCTTGGCTCCGAAACGCTCCACAAAAGTTTCGAGCTGCTCTCTCTGCCGTTCCAGATTCTCGCGGCGGGATTCGATCTGCTGCTCTTCCATCTCGCGCTGTTCCAGGAGCGAATCGAAGTTCCCGCGATAGGCCTTCAATTCCCCGTGGCTCAAAAGCAGCGTAACGGTCGCGAGGCGATTCAGAAGAGAACGATCATGCGAAACGAAGAGCAGAGTCCCGCGGAAACTCTGCAGATATTTTTCCACCCAGATCAAACTCGGAAGGTCGAGGTGGTTGGTCGGTTCGTCAAGCACCAGGATATCGGGTTCATTGAGAAACACCTTCGCGAGTTCAAGGCGCATGCGCCAGCCACCGGACAGGGCCTTGGGGCTTTGATGAATCTGATCCGGACGAAAGCCGAGACCATGCAGAATTCCGCTGGCCTTCGCTTCCAGACTGTAACCGCCGGCCTGCGAGAACTGGCTTTCCGCCTTTTCATAGCGGGCGACTAGTTCCTCGGAGCTGTCGGTCTGCAGCGCTTCCAGCGCCTCGTCCATACGCACCTTGAGTTCGTAGATTTCGCGATGACCGGCAAGGCAGTCGGCGAGGACGGTTTCTTTGGGATGGGCTTCCGGTTCCTGCGGCAGATATCCCAGTTTCAAATTCTGGGACGTCACGATGCGGCCGCCATCGGCGGATTCCAGACCGGTGAGGATATTCAGAAGGGTGGTCTTGCCCGCGCCGTTGGCACCGACGAGAGCCACTTTCTCTCCATCAGGAAATCGGTAGCTGATATGGTCGAGGACGATACGGCTGCCGAAATTTTTTTGCAGATTTTCTAGAGCTAACATGGGTCCTATTGCGTCTTTGGAGTGTTTGCGCCTGCCGTTTCCTGATCAATACCGCTCAGATCCCTGGTGATCACAGACAGGTTATCGCGAACAGTGTCGAGTTGATCCGCGACCGGATAATCCTTGAGCGCCTGTTCCAAAAGTTCCTTGGCCTGTTTCAGATAAGCGGCCTTGGCTCGATTGTCGGCCACCGGCATGGCGTTTTGAAAGGCTTGCGCGGCCTTCTGACGAAGATCCTGCACGGCCCGGTTGCTATAAATCTTTATTTTTTCCTTGGCCTGATCGAAGAAGGGATCGCGGGTATCGATGCGAGCCGCGAAGTCGATGGCCTGTTTGAATTCACCTTTGTCCGCAAGTTTCTGCGACTGCATGAGGATCGCATCGCTTCGCTTGATGTCGGCAGGGCCTGTATGCCCATCCACTGGAGTCATGCTGAGCGAAGGTTCGGGTGCTGCCGGAGCTGCCGCGGTCCCATCGACGGGAGCGGGTGCAGCCGCATCGGGGGTGGGCTGCTCCTCAGGCTTCGCCGTTTTTTGCAGCGCGGCCCATTTTTGGGCTTCCTGGTCGATGATGGTCTGCATCCCGCTCTGGAATGTCGGGGAATTCGACGTCTGCTCCAGAAGCGTTTTCACCAGGGCCAGCGTCGGCAGAGTCTTCAGATGCGTGTTCTGATTGAAACTCGTGACAAGGTCGATATCCAGATCGCGGAATTGCTTTTCCATCGACGGTTGATTGGAATTCGAAGCGGCGGCTGGCGGATTGCCTTCGCCCTGCTCATAAAGATCGCGGCTTTGGAATTTGCTGCTTTGCTCGGTTTGAATTTTCAGAAGGCGCAGCTGCGCGAGGATCAGAACCGCTTCCTCCAGACTGCCCTTGGGAGCAGGGTGCAGAGCCGTGGCCGCACGAATATCCTCATCCATCAGTTGCATGGTCGGATCGCTGAGGCGATTGAAGGTCCGGGTTAAATCGCTTGCGACCGGGGCCGCGTCGGGTGTTTGAGCGCTGGCGGCAACGGCTGCGTCATGCCCGTCCTGCGTCTTCTGCCCTTCCTTCGCCAGTGGCTTGGTTTTATTGGCAGCAATCGCCTTGGCCGTACTGGTCTGCGCGGTGCCATGGGGCCGCGACGTAACACATGCGGGAAGTGTGGCCAACGTTACCAGAACAAGAGGGGTGGTAAATTTTACTCTCATGCCAAGCCTTTTTTGAAGAGACTGATCCAGGAGACCCTCGGAGTCCCATCCTGGGGGTTGAGGATGCCCTGCAAGATATACTGGAATGTTAGCAAATTTCCCAGCGAGTTGACAGAAAGGGAGACACTTCGCAGTTTAAGAAGTCTTTTTGGCTGTGATAAAGGGCTGAAATCAGAAGTCGAGCGAGAGGCCGCCGAGGAGACGACGGTCTTCCTTGGGACTGGCGGTCGAGGAGATATCGCGACCAAAGCTGGCAAAATCCAGGGACAAGGCTCCAAGGCGCACGGAAGCTCCGACCGTATAGTAGCCCTGATTCATACCGAAGGCGAAGGTCAAAGGCGAAGGCAGAAGCGGGTTGCCGGTGAAAAACTCAATGCCGGCATGCAGCTGTTTGATCAGGTCGAGTCCATCCAGACCGTAGACCTTGTCCCCGGCAATGACCACGTTATGATGCATATCGACCGCGATGCGCGCTCCGAGCTTATGACCAAAGCGCGGTGTGATGGAAATTCCAAAGCGAATATCGGTGGGGTCAACAGTCGACACGGCTTCTTCATTGGCAAACTCGCCGCGGAAAACGGTCCCGCAGACATTGATGCGGGATTTGCTGAAGGGGTTCAGGTAATCCGAGCGGCAGCCGCTCGGTGCGTTGAGTATCGCCATGCCGATCGTGGGAAACCAGAAATCGGCGAAGGTCCAAAGCATTCCCATGTCGATGGCGAGAGCTGTTGATTTATTGGACTTGTCCTTGATCTGTTTTTGCAGGGCGCGACCGTCCGCCAGGGTCGTAAGTGGCACCTTGTCTTCATAGGCATAGCGGGCCAGATAGCGAGCCTGAAGCCCGATATTGAAGCGATTGCTGCGATTGGTGAAGGCCACTCCGAAAAGGCCGCCCACATCCGAGATCGCATTGGTGTTGGCGAGTTCCGGGTTGTCTTCATTCACAACGGATTTCAGAGTGGTCGTCGTATAGGCGCCGACCACAGCTGGCACATCGTCGATATCAAACATCATGAGAGGATAGGCCCCGGTCGTGGCCCAAAAGGGTTTTTCACCCAATTGATCCGCCTGGGCTGCGATTTGATCCGCGTTATCGGAGCTGTTGCCGACGCCCTGGATGAATTCGCGGCTTTTGGTATTGGCACCGACCACCAGCGCAGGAACTTTGATCAGGTTGACCGTCGAACGACTGCGGGCCTTGCGAATACGGGCGATGCCTGCGGGGTTGGTCCAGATCGCATCCTCGTCGTTGGCAATCGCTGTGAAAGCGCCGCCGACCGCATTCGGCCGCACGGGAACGAAGGATTCAGGGATTTCCTCGGCGCGCACCTCGGCAAGGCCGCTCGCGAGCATGGCCAGGATAAGGGCTGTTGTTGAAATCTTTCGCAAAGGCAAACCCCGTTCCGCAGGTCGATACTTCTTTGAAGGCTATCGACTGCGGGACGGCGCAACTGAAGGGGAAAAATCTGCCGGGTTTCGCGGATTTATTCCCTTAAGTTACAGGTATTTACGGGTTTGGCGTCAGGCGGCAGAGCGTCTCCAGGTCCTCGACCTTCTTGCGAAGACGGCGGATTTCCAGTTCATTTCTTTGCTGCTCGAACTGCAGCTGCTGAATTCTTTCGTCCTTCATGCGCAAGAGTTCGTCCTTGGTCGCAAGCAGCTGACGGGACAGATCCATGGTGCGATTCATCGCATCCTGCGCGAAGACCAGGAGATCCCGATAATCATCGGCGGGAAGGGCATCATCATCATGATGATCCTGGGCCTCAAAGTTCATCGGTTCAGGGCGGGGCGCTTCCGGAGACGACGTGCTCTCAGGAGCTGGCGCGGCTTCGATCACGGGATCGATCCTGGGCGGTTCCATGGTCGGCTCGGAGTGAATGGGTAAAATATCGGATGAATCATGGATCGCGATCTGCGGCGCTTCACGGAAATCAATCTGCGGTTCATCTGCAGTTTCCTGTTCCCGCAGGATCAGGATCTCATCATTCACAAAACGCGCCGCCAGCTCGCCTTCCTCGATCAGCTCCCAGACGCGATCTTCCGTCATTTGGTTTCGTTGCGCAAAATCGCTCAAATTCAAAGGCCGCTCGCCAGTTTCCCCGGCGTCGGGTCGGCTCGGATTGATGTCCATTGTGAGGCACCCCCTTGGAAAGTTACCAGGGAAAGTTTAACTCAGTTTTTCCCGAGCATAAAAGTTTTCTCCTTTCTTCCGAAGACTTGGACAGCCGATCTAAAGTCAAAAGGATGGGGCGATGAAAGCAATCGTGCGTAAAGTCTGGGGCAAGGTTTCGAAGCTTCTGCCAATCTGGTTGATCTGCGGCACCATAGTCGGTGCGTCGTGGTGGGCCCTCAGGCAGCACTATTTTCGATTCGCGGTTGGTTCGAACGAACGCGATCCTCTTTATCGCATCGAAAGCGCCTGGTTCGATATCAAGGTCACAAGCCTACGCGGGCCACAAAAGCCAACAGGCAAAGTCGGGATCCTGGCCATTGATGATGACTCGATCCATCAGTTCGGGCGTTTTCCCTTTTCCCGCCGTTACTATGATCAGGCTTTCAAAAACCTGAAAAAACACGGTGTAAAATGGATAGGCTTTGACGCCGTCTACGACAAGCCCGAGCGCCCGAGCCTGGATGATATCGAAGGTCAGCTCCTGGATCTCACCGGCAGCCGGCAGCATTCACGCGACCTCAATCTTGTGATGCAGTCCATCGGCCAGATGAAAAAGTTGAGTCCCGCCGATCAAATATTCCGCGAGGCCCTGCAGAATTTTGGCAATATCGTCCTGGGCTACTTCTATATGGAAACCAAGGTCGAAGCCAAAAAAGCCCTCGGTGGCCGTAATCACTTCGAAGGCATCGATCGCATTGCCGTCTCGGAAATCATGGGCGTTGATATGCCGGCCGGGAAAAAGCTGTCCGACTTTCCTTTGATGAAACCGGAGGCCATCCAGGTCAATGATGCCATCATTGATGAAGTCGGCAGCCACTTTGCTTTTTTCAACAATGATGCGGATCAGGATGCCATCAACCGTTGGCTGACTCTCGTGGCGGATGTCAACGGCCACCTGATGCCCTGCCTTGCCCTGAAAACCATGGCGGAATATTTGAACCGCGAGATTTTCGTCTTCTTCAATAATAACGGCATCGAAAGCCTCGCCCTGATCAACCGCGACGACCCTTCGGATTCGATCGACATTCCGGTCGATTCCACCGGAAAAGGCCGCGTTCTGATCAATCCGCGCGGACGCGGGGAAACCATTCCGCATTATGGACTGGCCGCCGCCTATCGTGATGACTTCACGGAAAAGCAGAAAAACGCCTTGAAGGATTCCGTCCTGCTCCTGGGCGCCACCGCCACGGGCATCAACGATATGCGTCCCAATGCTTTCGATCCCACGATCAACGGCGCTGAAAACCATGCGGCGGTCATGGATAACATCGTGCGCGGCGACTTTTATAAGCGTCCTGCGACCATATTCAAAACTGAAATGCAGATCATGCTGGTCCTGGGTTTTGTCTTTACGCTGATCTTCTCCTTCGGTTCCGGTCTTGTATCGGGCCTTTCCCTGATGGCCTTCCTCGTGGGCTACTACTATGTGGATAAGATCTTTTGGATGGGGCAAGGTATCTGGACCTTCATGGTCGTCCCTGCTGGTGAAGTGACGCTGATGTTCACGGTTGTGACTCTTTATAAGTACGTGACCGAGGAAAAAGAAAAGAAGATGGTCAAGGGCGCGTTCCAGCATTACCTCAGCCCCGAGGTTATCGACCAGGTGCTGCAGAACCCCGAGCAGTTGAAGCTCGGCGGCGAGAAGAAAGAGCTGACCGTATTTTTCTCGGACGTTCGTGGCTTCACGACCATTTCAGAAACACTGACGCCGGAAAAATTGAGCGAGCTGATGAATGAATACTTCACCCCGATGACCAGCATTGTCCTGCGCAGCAAGGGTGTTCTGGATAAGTACATCGGGGATGCGATCATGGCTTTCTGGGGTGCTCCTTTGGAGCTGGAAAACCCGGCCGAAACAGGCTGCCAGGCTGCAATCGAGATGCTGTATGCGCTCGACAAGCTGCGCCTCGAATTCAAAGCCAAAGGCTTCCCTGACATTGATATCGGGATCGGCCTCAACACAGGTCCCATGTCGGTCGGTAACATGGGTTCGGGTGAACGTTTCACCTATACGGTCATGGGCGATGCGGTGAACCTCGGATCACGTCTGGAAGGCTTGACCAAGGAATACGGTATCAAGATCATGATCAGTGAGTTCACACACGCAAAGCTTACGCCGGGCAAGTTCTTTACCCGCGATCTGGATGACATCCGCGTGAAAGGCAAGAACGAGCCTGTGAAAGTCTTTCACCTGATGCGGCCCGACTTTCTGCCCACGCCCGAGCTGATCCGTGAATTCATTGCCAGGTTCGAATTGGGCCGCAAGGCTTATACAGCCCAGAAATGGGAAGAATCCCGCCAGCACTTTATCAGCTGCCTGCAGATGAAGCCGGATGACAAGGCCAGCATCATGTACTGCGAACGCATCGATCATTATATCGAAGAATCGCCGGGCCAGCAGTGGGATGGCGTTTACACCTTCAAGCACAAGTGAGAATGACGCATTCGCGCTCGCTGCAATATGTGTCTTTCCAGGGTTCAATAAGCTATCTCTTGGAGTGAGACGGAAGGCAGAGGAGCGCGATCAATTCCATGAAAGTCCATCGTTACCAGCGTATAGAAGATGTACCTGCAGGGGTCCTGGAGTTTCTTGCTCAGGATGACATGCGCAACAATGTTCCTTATGGAATATTCAAAATGATTCGCGACAATCCGGGCATCATTCCAGATTACGAGCTTTTCGTCGTGACAGATGGTGCTGCGATTCAACTCTACGCGCATCACACGCCCCCCTATGCTCCCTATCTATCCCTGGGTCGGGCCGAGGCTGTGGCAGCATTGGCCCGGGATTGGCGAGACAGCGGAAAGACGCTGCCGGGACTTATGGGGCCGCAGGAGGTGACCGATGTTTTCCTTCAGCATTGGCCGGCCTTGCACAATCACATCAGCTTTGCCGAGAGACAGGGCTTTTATCGGCTGGATCAGGTTTCCCTGCCAACGCCAACCGGAGCGGTTTTTGAACCCGCACGTCTGAGCGACCTTGATCTTTATGTGAGCTGGTTGAAGGCTTTTTGCCTGGAGTTGAACGAGCCCTATCCCGGAGATGAAAATGCCAGGCTGCAGCAGCTGGGACGCATTAAAGAAGGTGACCTTTACAGTCTGAGCGTCAACGGGCAACCTGTGAGCATGACCGTGGCTGGGCGCAAACTGATCCACGGGCGCTGCATCAGCTTTGTTTATACGCCTCCCGAGCAGCGGGGGCTCGGTTATGCCGGTGAACTGGTGGGCCGTGTCTCGCAAAAAATTTTGGATGATGGTTATCAGTACTGCTGTCTTTTCACCCAGCTCGATAATCCTGTGTCCAACAGGATTTACCAGCGTTTGGGCTATCAGTTGCTTTGCGAGTTCAGGCGTTATGCGTTTGGCTGAATGCAGGTGCTCGACTCGCACGGGTCGAACACCGTCGTTGCCATCACTTCCTATTCTTCTGGCTCGCAAAGTACGCAAATTTCCGAGCCCGCATCACATCCCCGAGCGGCCGATGCTCGACGAGCGCACACCAGGGATCAAAGCGCGCTTCATCAACGCGTTTCTGAAGATCAGCAAAACCAGCTGCCGCGGGCGGCTGCAGAGTCAGGTATGCGACCGTCACGTAGGGTGCATCCTTTTCATCCCAATTTTTTGAACCATCTTCGATGGGCGTTTCATCGTCCACCGTAAAAAACTGCAGCTGAAGAGCATAGCGCAAAGGCCCTTTCTTCAAGCGCTCCAAAAGATCGCGCGCCCAGTCTTCGGATGCCGCAGGGTTGATGGCCTGACCTTCAGGCGGCAGAAGGCGTACGCGCACAGCATAGGGTCCACAGGCCAAAGGCGAAGCGGAAAAGAATCGTTCCGTCGCATAGCCCGTGAAAGGTCTTTTTAAGCTTTTCATCGAACTGGCCAGCTGACGGAATCCTCCGATCAGGCCATACTCTTTAAAAAAATGCTTGAAGAGCGCGCTGCCGCCCTGAGACGCGGCCACCACAAGTTTCACAAAGGCATCACTGTTGCGGAGGCCAAAGACCTCCCGATTGATCAAAAGAAAATCCTGGGCCTCCGTCGTTCCACCAAGGGCCCCCGGACCTTTGATGCCCAGGACTTTGATGGCAAAGCCGCGAATATCGGGCACGCGATCCTGCTGCACGCTCAGGCTGCCATTGGAAATGCGGACCAGCGTTTCATGAAAGCCAGGCTTTGCGAAAAGACCCTGAGCGGCATGCGGCGGCAAACCGGGCAGGACCTCCAGCTGCGCCTGAAGACCGATCAGCTGCTTGCGATGCAGCATGCGTCCGGGACCAAACTCCCGGTTTTTTTCCTTCTGAATCGCCATGAGTTGGTCGGTGTACCGGGTAAAGCACTGCTCTTCATCGGGAGCCAGGATTTCCTGCCAGTTTCTGCTTGGAGTTTTCATGTGCATAACCTTTCAAAATCTCTTGGTAAAAAAAGATTGTACACAATATATCGGTAAAATTGCAAAAAATCTTGAGCCTTTTTTGCATGTGACCAGGTCTTACAGCATGATTCCAAACTTCAGGAGGCCATAATAGGGCCGAAACTGAGCGCCCAGCTCCTTTTGAACGCGTTCGTCCGTATTGGATCCGCTCAAAATCCGAGTCAGATCATCCAGGTCGGAATTTTCCGTATAGTTCAGCGATCCTGCCAAGGGTATTCCAAAACCAAGCCAGTCCACGGCCACATAGAATCGCGAACCAAATTCCCACTGACTGCCCAGGACAAAGTCCAGCACCACGAGTTGCGCCTTGAACTCTGATGAAATTTCCTCGTCCACGACACCGGAGCCTTCCCAGCCATAGCTTCCCTGGATCATGGCCAGGCTGAGTCCTGTGCCGAAGTAAAGCCAGCGCCTATTGAATAGGCGCAGCGACACGCGTGCAGCGTTCATCTCGGGCGCAAGGAATTCATCAGTTTCAGGATTTTTGGAGTTGGTGAGGCGCGTTTGGGTGGAGGTCAGCTGCAGACCCCAGTCGAGCCAGCTCGTCGAGCGACGCAGATATTCAAGACCGAAGCCGAAACCCATGAAATTCCCAGCGCCGATCAGACCAAATTGATTACGGAATTCTGCGGATGCACCTGCCGGCGCGGTCGTCGTATCTTCTCCCCAAATATTCAGGTCACCTTTTTCCTCGGGCATTGGCACCTGAAAACGCGAATTATCCACAGGATCGAGCTGCGTCGGCGGCGCAGGAGGAAAAAACGGAGTCTGTTTGGGTGCCGGGCGCGAGGCGGGTTTTCCAGGTTTGGGAATCAGTTTCGGCGCCGGTTTCGCTGCGGGTTTAGGCGGCACCTTGCCCTTGCCGGCTTTGGTCGGAGCCGCACCTTTTTTCGCCTTCACCGGCGGCTTTTTCGCCTGCATCTGCAGAACAGCATCGGTTTCGTTCTCAACTTCCTTCGCGTTGGTTGCCGGGTCAAGGCTTTGCTCGCTGTCACCTTGCATTGCCTGAGCCAGGGTGATATTTGGAAGATTCCAAACCATAGCAGCGCTGATGAGGGCGAGCAGCGTTCGGCAGGTCACTGGGGAGCCTCCAAAATGAAACCAGTTGCGCGGGATTGACTCCCTCCAGGATAAGAAAAAAAGCCCCACTGCGCAAACGATCCATGGAGTGTTTATGGAAAAGATCACTGTTGTTGGTCTCGGTAACATGGGCGCGGCCCTGGTTCGCGGACTCCTGAAATCCTCGGCAAAAAACCCGCTGCCGATTGAAGTCTATGATGTTGACAAACATCGTGTGGATCAGGTCGTGGGGACCAGCGGCGCGCGTGGCCTTGCTTCTCTGAACGATATCCAGCAGCATAAAAATGTGCTTATTTTCTGCGTAAAACCGCAGGATCTGCCCACCATCGGCAAAACCCTTGGCGGCAAACTCGAACGCGATAACCTCATCATTTCGATACTGGCGGGCAAGAAAACCAGCACCATCGCCGAAGAGCTTCAGTATGAAGGGCCCATCATTCGCGCCATGCCCAATATCGCGGCGGTGATCGGTGAAGCCGCGACGGCCATGTGCGCCAATGAAAAGGCCGAGGAATCGCATAAAAATCGTGCGGAGCAGATTTTCAAGGCGGTGGGTGAAGCCTACTGGACCAAGGAATCGCTGATGGATTCCGTCACGGGCCTTTCCGGAAGCGGCCCGGCCTATATTTATATGGTGATCGAAGCGCTGGCCGATGGCGGCCTTAAGATGGGCATGCCCAAGGAACTGGCGCTGAAGCTGGCCACGCAAACTGTCCTTGGTTCCGCCGCCATGGTGAAAAGCATGGGCCTGCATCCTGCGATCCTGAAGGATCAGGTCACCACACCGGCCGGCACCACGATTTCCGCTTTGCATGAGCTCGAAGAACGCGGTCTGCGTTCGATGTTTGTCAGTGCCGTGGAAAAAGCCACGCTGCGTTCCCAGGAGCTGGGTCGCAACAGTTAAAGCGGGGCGTTCTGAAAACGGATGAACCAATCGCCGGTCGCTTGATCGGCGTAAACCCGCGCTTCCACATCATAGGTTTCCCGGATCATGTCCGGGGTCAAAAGCGCAGCGCAGGGTCCTGCGGCTATCACTTTCCCCTTCTTCAAAAAAACCAGATGCGTGGCCAGATCACGGGTCGAATAAAGATCATGATGCGACAGCACAAGGGTGCGGCCTTCGTCTGCGAGGGCGCGAAACACTTCCGTCATATGAAGGCTCGCATCAATATCAAGGTTCGCAAAGGGCTCATCAAAGAGCATCAAGCGGCTGTCCGAAGCGATGGCTCGCGCGATGTCCACGCGCGTCTGCTCGCCGCGACTGAGGCTGTTGTAGACCCGATCGGCGAAATCAAGCATGCTGACCCGTCTTAAGGCATCGCGGGCTTTCGCTTCATCGCTTTTCCCTGGAAAGCCCTGGTGCCATGGATAACGGCCCATCAGCACCAGCTCCCGCACGGAAAAGGCAAAAGGCAGGGAATTGCTGAGGGGAGTCCAGCTCAGCGGCATGGGGCCTTTGGAATCGCCGAGTACGACGCGACCTTCCGTCGGATGAAGAACCCCCGCCATGCAGCGCAGAAGCAAGGTTTTTCCCGCACCATTCGGGCCCAGGATCAAATGAATGCCGCCGGCCTCCAGATCGAGTTCGATCGAATCGAGAAGGATCTTATCCTGAGCCGCCAGGACCAGCTGCTCCACTTTCAAAGCGCTCGTCATAAGGCAGCCTGCCTCCGTCTTTGATAAAGCATCCAAAGGAAAAAGGGCGAGCCGATCAGCGAGATGAGGACACCCACCTGAATTTCCTGCGGCGGCATCAGAACGCGGGCCAAAAGATCGGCCAGCATCAGAAGCGTGGCGCCATTGATCACGGAAAGACCCAGAAGCTGCCGATGATCCGGCCCCACCAGGATGCGGGTAAAATGCGGCACGATCAGCCCAATGAAAGGCATCATGCCCGACAGCGAAACGGATGTGCCGACCAGGATGGACACCAAAAGCACGGCTTCGGTTCGCAGGCGCTTCAGATCCAATCCCAGGGTTTGCGCCACATCGTTGCCGAGGCTCAGAACATTGAAGCGATAGGCGAGTTTTTGCGCGAAGATCATGCCGCCCAAAAGGGGCCCGGCTGCGATGAGGCAATGCTCCCAGGTTTTGCCGCTCAAAGTCCCGAGCATCCAGTTCATCATCGCAGGCGCTTTATCAAAATCATTGAGCGAGATGGAGAGCAAAAAGGATGTTAAGGCACTCAGTATTCCATTCAGAGCAAAACCAATCAGCAGAAGGTCCTCGATGGGAAAACCGCGGGGATCGCGGGCGAAACGCAGAAGAATGGTCGTGGTCAGCACGCAGCCTACCAGCGCGAAAAGCGGCAGCATCCAAAGGCTCACGAAATTCACGCCCAGATAAAAGGCGAGGATGGCTCCCAAGACTCCGCCGCTGCTGATACCGATCACGGAAGGACTGGCCAAAGGGTTACGAAAAAGTCCCTGGGTCAAAACCCCGGCCGCCGCCAAAGCCCCCCCGATCAGGCAGGCCGCTACGACCCGCGGCAGGCGAATATCGATCAAAATCCGCTGCAGCATGTCCAAGTCTTCGGACTGACTCAGCAATTGCCAGGGATAGGCCGGTGCACCCCCAAAAGACCAGGACAGCATAAAGACCAGAAGGCACAGGAGGGCTGTACCCCAAATGGCGAGCGAGTTGGGTCGGGAGCTGACGCGCAAGGCCTGAAATTCCTTTGATTATTTCCATAGGGCCGGCGGGCACGGCCCGCTGCACGACATGGATACGAATATCCGGCTGCAAAGGCAACGTTTTTCCCTTGAATATATGTCAAAAAAGCATATATTAGGGCTCGGTGCCTGTTCCTTTTGACTTGCTGTGACTGCGGAGCTGATGATGAAAAAAGGCAAAACGACCCTGATGGCCCTGACTCTAGGTGCCCTGACATATCTGGCCTGGCTGGGCCTGGATATCAAAAATCCCGAAAAACCGACGCCTGTCACCACTCCTTATGAAGTGGTTTCCGAATCTCCAGCGCCCACGATCGCAGCGGCGCCGACGCCACGTCGCGTCATCGCCCGTAAAGCGGTAAAAATCCGCAAAGCAAAGTCCCCAGCGCCGGCAGCGGAGGTGGCCACAGCCGTCGCAACCGAGGAGCCGCAAAAATCCAAAATGGAAATCCCCCTGCCAAAGACCTGGGAGGGAACTTTTGTCAAGCATGAACGTCCCTATAATAAAGACGAATGCGATCTGGATCGGCCCTGCGCTCCCCGCGGACGCGATGGTGTTCTTCTGGTCGGCGTCTCCTTTTCCCTGAATGGCTATCAACCCATGGCCCCGGAAATCCTTTCCGTAGGCTCCTATCGTGAGCGCACACCGCTTTTGGTCTATAAATGAGAAATTAAAAAGAATTCGGATTTAAGCACCCAGCCTTGCATTGCCTCATCGTTTTGATATCTTTGAAGATTGATGTCAGTTCATGACCTCTTCAAGGAATTCTCACATGATTGAAGTTCGTTCGATCAGCAAGTTTTACGGCAACAAACGAGCGGTCGAGAACCTGAGTTTCACTATCAAGGATGGTGAGATCGTCGGTCTTCTGGGTCTGAACGGAGCCGGAAAAAGTACGATTCTCAAGGTGCTCGGTTGCTTCCTGGTCCCCTCCCGCGGTGATGCGCGTATCGGCGGTTACTCGGTCCTTGAGGCCCCGGATGATGTGCGGCGCATGATTGGTTATCTTCCCGACACGCCCCCTCTCTACAACGAGATGACCACCCGCGATTACCTGCACTTTGTCGCGCGCCTCAAAAACGTGTCGCGCGACCAGGTCCCGGCTTTCGTCGATGAAGCCATGAACAAGACCAACCTGCATGAAGTCTCGGACGTGCGCCTCGGCGAGCTGTCGCACGGTTTCCGGCAGCGCGTGGGGATTGCCCAGGCCCTGGTGCATAAACCGCGGGTCTTGATTCTCGATGAACCCATCAACGGTCTCGATCCCATCCAGATCGTCGAAATGCGCGATATGATCCTGTCCCTGAAAGGCCAGCATACCGTAATTCTTTCCAGTCACATCCTGTCGGAAATCACCAAGACCTGCGACCGCATCCTGGTCATAGATCGCGGCCGTCTGGTCGCCGAAGGTTCTGAGACCCAGCTGCGCGGCGAGGTCAAACAGAATCTGGAAGTGCGGATCGAACTGGAGGCCTTCGATGATCGCGTCCGCGAAGCTCTCAGGGCCGTGCCCGGCGTCCTTGAAATCAAGGAAAATCGAAGGAACGGCCTGTTCCTCGATGTTCAATGCGCCAGTGATATTCGTGGCGAACTCGCCAAGGCCGTGGTGCAGTCCGGTGGGCGTCTTCTGGCACTTGGGAAGAAGGAAGCGGAACTGGAAACGCTGTTCCTCAAACTGATCAAAAGCGATGGAGCAAGCTGATGAATAAAATATGGCTGATCGCGCGAAGGGAACTTGGCGCTTATTTCACCACCTGGATGGGTTACATCATCGTCTGTTTCGCCCTCTTGCTCGATGGCGTCTTCTTCAACGTCTATGCGATCGGGGACGAGGCGAAACTGTCCAGCGAGGTTCTGCGCGACTTCTTTTTCATCAGCTCGGGTATCGGCATGGTCGCGGCCGTGTTCTTGGCCATGCGGCTTTTGGCTGAAGAAAAGCAGACGGGAACCATCGTGCTTTTCTATACCTCGCCGCTGAGCGAAAGACAGCTGGTCTATGGCAAATTCCTTTCCGCCTTTGTCATGTTCCTCATTTTACAGGTTCTGAGCATCTACCTGCCGAGCCTTATTTTCCTGGAAGGCAAGGTTTCCCTGGGGCACATGGCTGCCGGCTACCTGGGCGTTACGCTGCTCGGCGCGGGTGTTCTGGCGATTTCCCTTTTCGCTTCGGTGATTTCGCCTAACCAGCTGATTGCCGGTATCACGGCTGCGGCCTTCACTGTTTTCTTCCTCGTCATGTGGCTGCTCTCCTATCGCGTGGATGAACCCTTCCGCGAAATCTTCTCCTATATGTCGATTCACAACCAGCGCTTCAGCCCTTTCATGAACGGCATCCTGCACACCCGTGATGTTGTCTATTACGCGAGTCTTATCTTCTTCTTTCTGGAATGTTCCATCAAATCGCTTGAGACACGGAGGTTGCAAGGCTAATGAATCAACTTCGCGCGCTACGCATCCCGCTTTTTCTATTGGGACTCGCTCTGATCTTCATCGCCGAGCGTTATCTGAAAACCTACGATTCGTATAAGCTTGCGGTCATCATCGGCGTCCTGGTCGCCCTGATTCCCATGGCCCTGACTTTTCTTTTCATGCAGAAGGCCAAAAGCGACGGGCTTGAGGCCGAAAGTCAGTCCTGGAAACTCGTCCTGGGCTGGAAGATCCTGACCATGGTCGGGGTCGGTCTCTTCTATGTGTATAAGCTGACCCTTGATACCAGCATGAATCCCGATACGCTGGGTCAGAAGGCCCTTCTGGTCCTTTTTTTGACCAGCCTTTTCCTGGGGCTTTTCATGGGACTCGGCGTGGAATTCAGCCATCGAATGAATGGCACGGGTGAAAACGCCGAGCCCAAGCGCCTTGGTTATTCGGCAAAGATCTGGCTCAGCATCGGCTTTCTCTTCCTCGGCATGTTTGCCCTGAACTATGGGGCCGCGAAGCAGGATAAGGTCTTCGATCTTTCCTATTTCAAAAGCACAAAACCCGGTGAGGCCACGCTGAATGCGGTGGCTTCCCTGGATGCTCCTGTGCGCACCGGCGTTTTCTTTGCCAAGGATAGCGAAGTCGCCTCCTTCGTACGTGAGTATCTTGAAATCCTGTCCAAGAAAAACAGCAACCTGAAGCTTGAATTCTACGACAAGGACTTCTATCCGACCCAGGCCGAGGAATTCAAGGTTTCCAAAAACGGCCAGATCGTGCTCCTGAGGGACGGCAAGCGGCAGAGGATCGACCTCGGTGATAAGCTGGAAAATGCCCGCAAAAAACTCCGCACGCTGGACGCCCAGTTTCAGAAGGCGCTTCTGCAGCTCGTTTCCAACCAGGGCGCGATCTATTTCACATCCTCCCATGGGGAAATGGGCTGGGGCATAGATCGTCACAGTCCCTTGCGTTCACTCAGCAACCTCGAAAAGATCCTCCGTTCCCAGAACCTCGCACCGAAGACCCTGTCGAGTCTTTTCGATGCGATTCCCGAAGACGCCGAAGCCGTGGCTGTGGTGGGGGCAACGGCAGCCTTTACCAAGGAGGAAGTGCAGACACTGCGCGATTATCTGAATCGCGGCGGCAAGATCCTGATGGCCCTGGATGTGGATTCGGCCGGTGAGCAGGCCGAGGAAACAGTCATCGCTGATCAGAATGAACTCCAGACGCTTCTGACAGAAGTCGGCATTCAGTTCCGCAAAGAACGCCTGGCCAACGACCGTGACTTCGTGCGTTCCACGCGGCAGAAATTCGACCGGGCCCTGATCTTCACCAATCTCTTCGGCAGCCATGAATCGGTCTCCACCCTGACGCGGAACGATGAGAAGCTGAACATCCTGGCCTTGAATTCCGGCTATTTGGTTGTGGAGAGCGGCAGCAACGCCTGGCATCCTGTGGCCACGATCATGAGCCTGCGCAGCACCTTTATTGATGCCAACAAGAACTTTGAGTACGATCCCAATGAGGTTCGCGGATCCTATCCTCTGGCCGCAGCGGCAGAAAAAGCCGCAGCCGATGGCAAAAAGTCCCGCATTCTGGTCTTCGCCGATTCGAGCATGCTGTCCGATCCTCCCCTTTATTACAACGGGAACCAGTGGATGGCGCTCGATGCCTTCCGCTGGCTGACGGACCGCATGAATACCGCGGGCGCTTTGGAATCCGAAGAGGACGTTCGCATTCAGCATTCAAAAAGCCGGGAGCTGGTCGTTTTCCATAGCTCCATCTACATCGCGCCTATTCTGATTCTGATACTTGGATTTATCGTCAATCGTCGCAAGAAAGGCCGCACATGAGAGTCAAAATCATACCCTATGTGGCGTTTTTCATAGCGTCCCTGGCCTTTGCCTGGTTTGCATCGCGGCCCACAGTGAACAGCGAGAGCGTGGGCAAGGAGTGGATCAGCGTATCCAAGGAAGCCCTGAAAAAGATCGTCTATACCGATGAAAATGGAACAGTGGAACTGAGCAAGGACAGCAAGGTCCCGGATGCGTTCTGGATCAACAGCGAGGAAAAAAAGGCAGAAGGTCCTAATGATGTCAGGGTCAAGGATCGCTACCTCGTCGGGGATCGGATCAAGGAGGTTCTGGCCGAACTCACTCCTTTCCGGGTGGAAAAGCAGATCGGTGAAGCGGGAAAAGTGAACCTGGCTGACTTTGGCCTGGATAAGCCCACGGGAACCTTTGAGGTTCATTATGGGGACGGCAAGGTCTTCACGCTTCTGATGGGGAAACGCAGTTTCCAGTCGCCCACGGTCTTTGCGCTGGATAAGGACAAGAATCTTGTGATCCTGGTCCAGCGCAAACTCATGAGCATGCTCGAGAAACCCAAGTCCCGCATGGCGATGTCGAAGCCCTTCAGCTTCGCCGAGGATGCTGTCGCTCGTGTTTATGTGACCCAGGACGGCAAGGAGTGGCGCTTCTTCCGCAAAAACCAGGGTTCGGAACAGATCTGGTATCCGGAAGCCAAGGATAAACCCAGCGAGGCTTTCCGCAACTGGATTGACAAGGTTCTGAAGCTGCGCGTCGAAGGCTATCCGCAGGATTCCGAGCTGGATGCTTTGCAGAAACTGACGCCGAAATTCACGCTGGCCCTGAAAAGCGAGCGCACGGATTTTGATACCTGGTCCATTTTGGAAGAAAGCGGGGCCACCCCTCGCTACTGGCTCAAGGCCGGTCAGCTGCCTGTTCCGGTTCTTATTGATGCCACCAAGGTCCCTGTTCTTCTCAATGATATGAAAGCGTTCCTGCAGTAAAAGCTCTGTCCAGAGCGGCCCATCCGAGGTCCGCTCTGGCCCACCCGGCAAAGATTTCACCCGCGGTCGCCTCCCCGCCACATTGAATGCTGAAGACAGCGTGTGTTAGAATAAAAAAGAGCAGCCATCATTTTCAAAGAATGCATATGCTGTCGAGTTCTGTCACTCGAAGGGCTTTCCTTTGGAGTGCTTCGGAGGGGTAATTCATGGGTTTGCGGATCGCGACCAACGTCTCTTCGCTTACTTCTCAAAGACATTTGATCAACACCCGACGGTTACTCGATCGTTCCTTGGAACGACTGTCGAGTGGTTATCGCATCAACAAAGCAGGCGATGATGCAGCCGGTCTTGCGATCTCAGAAAAACTGCGCGCCAAAACCCGTGGTCTGATCCAGGCGCAGCGTAACGCGTCGGATGGTATCTCTCTGATCCAGGTTGCGGAAGGTGGTCTTGAAGAAATTCAGAACATCCTGGTTCGTCTGCGCGAACTCGGTGTCCAGGCCGCATCGGATACGATCGGTGCCCAGGAACGCCGCTATCTGAACGAGGAATATCAGTCCCTGAAGGAAGAAGTGGACCGGATCGCCAACGTTACTGAATTCAACGGCACTGTGCTGTTGGATGGTACCGGCGGATCGCTCGACTTCCAGGTGAACACCGGGGGTCTCAACCTTCTGGGCGTCGACCGGATTTCCTTTGATGCCTTCAAATCCGATGTGAACTCGGACAAGCTGGGTCTTGAAGAACTCTCGATTGATACCAAGGTCAACGCGCAGCGCTCCTTGAGCATCATCGACAACGCGATCGAGGACGTGTCTTCGATCCGCGGTGAACTCGGTGCGATCGACAACCGCCTTTCCTCCACGATTCGAAACCTCTCCGTTTCGATCGAAAACCTGACCGCCGCCAACTCGCGGATCAAGGATGTGGACGTGGCGCTGGAAACATCGGAACTGACGCGAAACAATATCCTCATGCAGGCCGGTACATCCGTCCTTCAGCAGGCCAACTCGATTCCGAAGATGGCGTTGACGCTGCTGCAGAATACGTAACTGGCTTCGTTTGGTTCCTTCAGATCGAATCCAAGCCCCAGATGAAGAGCTGATTCAGCTCTTTTTCTTTTCCTTCCGCCAAAGGTTTCATCAAAGCCATCGGCACGGCCTCCACAGCCGAAGCCTGGGCGAGTATCGCCTGATGCAGCGCCGGTTTCAATTCCCCCGGTGTCAGCAGCATGCACTGCGGCAGCTCCTGTTCCTTTCTCACATATTGCACAAGGTCCAAAAGGTAGGCGGCGTCCGCGCAGCCCCATTCATGGATCACGCCCATCATATCGTAGCCTTTGCCGATCAACGCAAAGGCCACGACATCGGCCGTTTCATAAGCCACATAAAGACTGATCCAGGGAATTTCGAGCATACGGCGGAATTCCGCAAGGCTTCGCTCCAGCGTCATCGACACTTTCGGTTTCAGCTTTTGAAGCTGCGCGAGCAGTTCGTCGGTAATCCCCTGCAAATCCATCCGCACAAGGCGGGCCGCGGTCTTCGCCTTGCTGCCCGAACGCGGCTCCAGAAAATGAAAGTGGTATTCCTGTCCCACTGACACGTAGCCCAGCTTCTGATAGAATGAAGTCAGGTCGCTCCACAAAAATAAAGCCTGCATACGGTTTTTTTGTGCGACTTCTTCCACAGCTGTCAGAAGACTGCGCATATGGCCATGACCTCGAAAGCGAGGATCCGTGGCGACGTTGCCCACCAGCCCAATCAGGAACTGCTCCTGCCCCAAGGCATTGATGACCTTGCGCGGCCATAAATTGGCGTGGGAACAGAGTTGATTTTGAAAGTCATGGCAGTAGCTATAACTCTGACCTTCCGGAGCCAGCACGATGGGATATTCCTGCTCGATCGGAAAAGGCAAGGGGTCTGGCCGCAAGCACTCTTGCAAAAGTTGATTGCGATGCTGAAAATGGATTGGTTCTTTCGGGTGATAAAGACTCATCGTTTTTCATTTCCAGTCAAATAAGGGGGAATGCTCATGGGTGTTCGCAGCATGCCGGGCGCGACCACAGGCCTCTTCGACCCTAAGATTGTAGAGGGTTTGATCGAGGTTGAAAAGCTGCCGATTGAGACGGCCAAAAAGCGCCGGGAAACGGTGGATACCGAACGAAGCGAATTCAAAAAATTGATCGACATGGTCAATGGTTTGGATGGCGCTTTAAACAAGATCAAAACCAAGACCGACTTTTACAAGATGAAGGTCGAGTCCTCCCACCCGGATATCCTCGACGGCACCGTTTCGGGTTTTTCCCTTCCTGGAAGCTACGAATTTGAAGTGCGCGGCCTTGCGAAGTCGGAAAAGGAACTGGCCTATGGTTTCCCCGACAAGGATCAAACCCCGGTCGGCTTCGGTTATCTCGTGATCGAGCGGGAAGGGGAGGATGACCTGGATATCACCGTCGAACCAGGATCGACGCTGCAGGACGTCGCCCAGGCTATCAATGAGGCCGATGGCGGCGTCAAGGCCATGGTGATTAACACCAAATACATGCCTGATCCCTATCGTCTTCTGGTGGTCAGCGAAAAATCCGGCAAGGAATCCAAGATCCGAATCGACGAGGATACGACCTTCCTCGAATTCAAAGAGCAGGTGGTGGGCCGTAACCTGGATGTCCTCTTCGAGGATGTGCCGGTCACGGATGAAACCAATAACCTGAAAGAACTGGTCGATGGCGTGGTCTTCAACGTCAAGCGTTCCGAGCCTGGCACGCGCGTTCAGGTCCAGATCAACTTCGATGTCGATCTAACGATGGAAGCGATCGTCGGCTTCGTCGAAAAGTACAACGAGATTTCGAAGTTCATCAACGGCCAGTTTCAGGTCGATGCCAAGACGGGTCGAGCCGGCATTCTTGCCGGCGACGGCACAATTAAAACGGTCATGAGAAATTTAAGAAGCGCCATGGCCGATCCCGTATATAGCCAAGGCAAATACCGATCTTTGGCGGATATTGGCATTACGACCAACCCCAAAACGGGTGAGCTGGACTTCAACGAGACTAAAGTTAAGGCGGCTCTTACCGAAGATTACGAAGGTGTTGCCAAGGTCTTCATTCGGGGCAAGGATTCGATGGGGATTGCAGCACGCCTCGCTGATCAGGTGAAAGCTTTGCGTGATGCTCAGAACGGTATCCTGAAGAGTCGGACAAGGGCCCTCGATAACATCATCAAGGACCAGGACCAAGGGATTGCAAGGAAAGAGCAGCAGGCGGCCCGGAAGGCAGAATCGATAAAGAGAAGGTTTACGAGCCTCGAATCAACACTTTCCGGGATGAAGGCCCAAGGCGATTTTCTCGCGCAGCGGTTTGCGGCGAATAACAATAATAACAACAACGGGTAAGGAGCTGCTTCAAGATGAACAATCCCTACAAAGCCTATCAGAAGACCCAGATTACGACGGCCAGTCGTGAAAAGGTCCTCCTCATGCTCTATGAAGGAGCCATTCGCTTTGTGAAGCACGCTGAAGTCGCCATGCTCGATAAGAAAATCGCCGAAAAAGGCAAGCAGATCAGCAAAGCCACCGCAATCATCTCCGAACTGATGGCCACCCTCGACTTCAAAGTCGGCGGTCAGCTGGCGGTTGATCTGGAAAACCTCTATGTGTTCATGATCGACAAGCTGATCGAAGGCAATATCAATAATGATGTGGAATGCCTGCGCACAGTCGAAGGCCTGCTTCGCACGCTTTATACAGCGTGGCAGGACGTTGTGGAAAATCCTCGTCCCGACGGCGTTCCTTCTCCAAAACTGCAGCCGGAAGAATACAAGAAGTGGGTGGAAGCCAACGGCAATCCCCAGATGAAAGCCGGTGCGAATCAGGACGCGAGTGCTGGAAATCACCAGCAAAAGATGAAGTTTACAGCCTAAAAAAAACCCCTCGGCCCCGGTATGAAAATGCCGGGGCTATTCTGCCCATCACGCCCCCGATGTATGTCTTTTTTCAACAATCCTCCGGACTGAAACCTGCGTGTTAATCTGAATAAGAATCGAGACTCGTTATGAGTGCGATCGTCTTTCAGAGGGGGTTCTATGGCTATATCTCAGGCGCTGTACACTGGAGTCACGGGTATGTCCGTCATGTCTGACAGCATGGCTGTCGTGGCGAACAACCTGGCGAATGCCAACGCCAAGGGTTTTAAATACGACAGGGTGGAATTCGATGACCTTCTGTCTTTGGACCTTGGGAGCTCCGCAGGACAAGCGCAATTGGGTCGTGGTGCTCGCTTGAGCCGCGTGCGTGCCATTCACACGCAAGGTGGTTTGTCCGTCACCGATCGTCTTACGGATATGGCTGTTCAGGGTAACGGCTTCTTCGTGGTGAATAACCCGAAAGGCGAGAAGCAGGAAGCCGGCGGACTTTTCTATACCCGCGTCGGTTCCTTCAACTTTGATAAGGACGGTTACCTGTCGGATGCGACGGGCGGCCGTTTGCAGGGCTATGAAGCGGATCAGGACGGAGTGCTTTCCACCAAGCTCACCGACGTGCGCATCGTGACGAACAACATTCCCCCCAAAGGCACCGACAAGGTGGTGATGAACCTCAACCTCGACTCGCGCGAAGAACCCTTGCCGGTTGATTTTGATATCAATAATCCAGTCAAGACTTCCAACTTCAACACCACAGTGAATATCTTCGATAGTCATGGCACCAAGCATGCGATGACCACTTACTTCCGCCGTGTGGCCGATGATGAGGGCATTTCCTGGGAATGGCATGCGACCGTCGATGGCAAGGAAGTCACCGATGCCGATGGCGCCAAGATCAAGGAAATCGCCAGCGGTACCGTGAAATTCGATCCTAAAGGCAATCTGCTGGAAGAAACCTATAACGAGTCCAGCGCCAACTTCAATAAGGGCGCTGTGCCGGATCAGAAGATCCTGATCGACTTCGGCAAGAACATGGGTTCGGAAGAAGGCAACGGCGTCGGCGCTTCGAGCTCCACCGCGTCCTCGTCCATCACCGTGTTCCATAGTCAGAACGGTTATGAATCGGGCAACATCAAATCCCTTAAGATCGACCTGGATGGCAAGATCAAAGGTTATTACACCAACGGTATCGAACGCATCCTCGGTTCGTTTGCCCTGGCGACCTTTGAAAACCAGGACGGACTGATGAAAGCCGGCCGCAACCAGTTCTATGCGACCAATGACTCAGGCTCACCACGCATCGGCACGCCGCAGTCCGGCGTTCGCGGTTCCATCTATGCTTCGACTTTGGAAGAATCGAACGTGGATATGGCCCAGCAGTTCGTGGAGATGATCCGGAGTCAGCGTGGATTCCAGGCCAACTCCCGTTCCATCACCACAACCGACAGCATGATCGAGGAAGTGGTGAACATGAAACGCTAATAGTTAATTAGCGTATGGATTCCAGGTAGCGAAGGCGGGCTTCGATCAAGGATCGGACCCGCACAGCAAATAGTTCGGGGGTTTCCTCGGGAAGCGGCCAGATCTTGGGCATCACGTCCAGGATCAGGTGCGCGGCCTTGGGAATCCCCGAGTTTTTTCGCATCATATCTTTCGTTCCGCAAAGGACGACGGGGCAGATGGCAACGCCTTCCTCGATCGCGAGGCGGAAGGCGCCGATCTTGAAATCCCTCAGGCGTCCGTCTTCACTCCGCGTGCCTTCCGGAAAATAAAACATCGACACACCGCGCTGAATCCAGCGGGCGCTGCTATGCACAGCCGCAACGCTGCTGGCGCGATCGCCGCGTTTGATCGGCACGTAACCCGCCCACTTCATCGCATGGCCGATACAGGGCAGACGGAAGACGGTATCTTTCGAGAGCCAGCGGAACTGCGCTCCGGTTAGATAAATCGAACCGATATCGGCCGAGCTTTGGTGGTTGGCCACCAGCACGCAGGGCGGCTCGCCTTCCTTGGGAAGATTTTCAAAGCCGCTGTAGCTCCAGCGCCAGCCCGGGGCGGCATGCATGATCATGCGGGCCCAGGTGGTCGCGAGCCAGTGCGCGCCATGTGTCAGCCGACTGGGATCAAAAAGTTTTTTCCAAAGGACGATGACGAGCAGGATCACATAGCAAACAGCCGTGGCGAGGACGAAGGTGCTCCAAAAGACGATAGCGCGAAGATAGTCCTGCCCTGGAAAACCTGTGGTCATAGGTTTGCTCAAAGTCTCAGTTGTGTTGTTCATGGAACATTCTCCCTGCTTCCTGGACCAAATACTCGGCGATCGCATCCTTGCCGCTCAAGGATTGTGGATGGGATACCGTGCCTGCGAAAGCCTGGGCTGCATGCTCGGTCTGATTCACATCCTGCAGCTGGTTATAAACAAGATGCGAGAGTCTATATTTCTTCAGGTAATCGGTGACGATAGCGTCACGCTCATGCGCATCGGCGGCGACTTCCAGTTTGAATCCGACCTTGAAGCGGAGGTCCTGCTGAACCGCGGCGATGATCTTCGGCGTCCGCACGAAATCCACTTTCAGTTCGTCCTTGCTGCGCACCTTGCCGGATAATTTTTCAGCGGGAACAAAATCCAGCACGGAAGCGGCGAAGATGGCTCCATCCAAACCGCCAGCGGCAGAATCCTGCACGGCCTTCAGCATTTCGTCCGTGGTCGTGACGCTGGTCAGGGTCGAATAGCTCTGTGGCCGCACGAGACAGGGCCCGGCGACGACATGCACGCGGTGACCGTAACGATAGAATTCCTCGGTGATATGGGTTCCCAAAGCGCCCGAGGAATAATTGGAAATATAGCGGACATCATCAATCGGCCCGCGCGTCGTGCCCATTGTGATTAAAAATCTGCGGCCGTGTTTTTGATTCAAAAGATGCGCAACGCGATCGGC
Organism: Oligoflexus sp.; assembly: GCF_035712445.1. Classification (NCBI taxonomy): domain Bacteria; kingdom Pseudomonadati; phylum Bdellovibrionota; class Oligoflexia; order Oligoflexales; family Oligoflexaceae; genus Oligoflexus; species Oligoflexus sp. Next base: position 84,890 of record NZ_DASTAT010000013.1, read on the forward strand.
AAGCTGTTTGGGGTCCGGAAATTTTTGTTTGCCTTCCTCTTCGCGAGCGGCCAGAACTGTGCAAAAACTGCTGATTTTCTGCAGATTCTCAGCCACCATCGGGCTATGCAAAAGGCTGTCATGCATATTGGGAACGAGGATCACAGGCTTGCCTTGACCCAGATAGGACGCGATCAAGGCCGTGGCCGGCGTATGGGTCAGACCATGCGCGATCTTGCCGATGAGGCTGGCAGAAGCCGGAGCCACGACGCAGGCATCATTCTGTGCGATATGCGAGGCCTCACCCTCAAAGCGGGTGCGGACCTGCCTTGCAGCGGCCCACGACAGTGCGGTTTCGGTGGTGAAGAGCGAGCCGCCTTGCGTCAACCAGGGATGCACTTCAGCTCCGATACGCCGCAGCGCGCGGATGAAGCGAACGCTTTCCACGGCTCCGATCGAGCCCGAGACCACAAGATCCACGGAATGCGCACGCAGCGCTGCCGATATTTGACTGACATGGAGATCATGCGACGCCATCAAAAACACCTATTCCTGCGATGTGAGTCCAGCTTTGAATATAGGTCTTGGTGCCAATTCGTCAAATCATTCCGTCAGCTGGTTTTGACAAAACACAATGGGGCTGAACGACAGCACACGTCCAACGGAGGTGCGGTTGTTCAGCCCCAGATCAAGTCAGCTTCACCCTAGGTTTTAACCTTAGGCGTTGGCTGCCTTTTGTGCGCGCTCGTTGGCGTTGGGAACATTCAGTGGCAGGCTGGCTGCAGTTGTTCCTTCGATGCGAACTTTATTTTTGCGCTTTTTGCCGGCGCGAGCTTTGTTCATTGCACGTCTAACTTTGGATCTTTTGGTAGGGGAAGCCATTTTTTTTCCTCTCGACTTTCGAACCTAAGCGTATAGGTCGGGGGAGCTTAGTGGAAATCAGCCGGGCTGTCCAGCCAAATCCAGGTCCCGGCGCTCGATTCATGGTGCCGATAGACTTCAGGAGCCTGTAAGGTATGATGGACAGCATTGTGTCGCTTCTATATGTTTTTATGGCGGAGATTGTATGCGGCTGATTCAAGTGTTTGCTGTGATGTCTTTGTGGCTGTGTATGGGCCGGGCCTGGGCTGTGGACGAACCTGTGGATAAAAATTTCGGAGGCCCTTATGTGGGCGGTCTTCTGAATCTGGGGCAATCGTTCAAGGCCGGTTCGGGTTCCCCGGGCACCGCTTACCTTCTGGGGGCGGACGTGGGTTATGGCATCAAGCGCGATACCTGGAATCGCATCGAGCTCGGTGCGGAATTTTCGACGGGAAAGGCTTCATTTTCCGATAAATCCGCTGGGGTGGAGTACGATGTCGACCTTGACCTCGACCTTGTCATGATGCTGAAAGCCGGCTACGGCTACAGCCTGGGTGATGCGGCCTTCGGGACCTTCCGCCTTGGAGTGGGGATTGCCCAGGCCAGCGCAGAGATTGCCGGCGCTACGGACGATTCCAGCGGCGTGGCGGCAATGATAGCCTGGGATGCCTTTTTCCCGGCGAGTCAGACCATGGATTTCCTCTTTGGTGCCAGCTATCGGACCTTCAATTTCAAATTCGAAGGCTCGGATAGCATTCAGGTCAGCATGCCGGGGATTTACGCCGGAGCTCGGGTAAGAATGTAAGGCTTGTATCATTAACGGCGGACACGCTGGAATCGGGTGTCCGCCAGTCACTTCAGATCAGTCCGCCTGCTCAATCCGCCTGTTCCAGCACAAAATAGCTGGGGAATATTTCGCGTCGGCTGCTGTTACTTTCCTTCTGCTGAAACTCGACCGGCCTAAAACCGATGCGACGGAATAGAGTCTGCGCATGCCTCATCTCGGATGTGGCTTCCAGATAGAGCCTTACGTAGCCGAGTTCACGGGCTTTTTGAATGCCGGCTTTCATCAGCTTGCGACCCAGCCCAAGGCCCCTATAGGCAGGACTGATCACGAGTTCACGTATTTCGCCGATGTGTTCGCGCGGGTCGAGTCCTGCAAAAGGACGCACACCAACGCCTCCAATCACCTGCCCGCCCTCGCGATCCCTAAGCACGAGATAGACGGCGCCGTCTTCCTGATAACTTGCCAGAAAGCGCGGCAATCGCCGGCGAGTGGACGCCAGCACGGTGCCTTCATCGGGATAACTCATCAAACTTTGTTCGATGACAGCTACGGCCCCTGCCTCATCAGCAGGCTGAATCGGCCTCAGATCGTAGCGTTCCGAGAAAAGCAATTGATCCAAAGGATCCAAAAATGCCAGTTGAGAAGCGAGAGAATTGTCCATGAACACGACCTCATACAAGAATCGGGAGAGGCCTTTGCAAAAAGGCTGCCGCTTGTGTTTTTGTCACTTATTTTAAGCGCGTCATAATTTTACGCCTATTCTAGCAGCTTTTTTCCCATTGTCAAAAAGCTCTTGTTTCTGATGCGAATTTGTTAACGTGCTGCATTTATAACTAATTTTAATAATTTCAACCTATTGCCACTCTTCGCGACGTTCACCGATGTCTCTCGTTATCCACCATAATTCGCCCTGATTGGTCGCAATTGGTCGCAAATTTCTCAAAACTATTGGTCGCGTGAAAGCCTTCACTATTAAGCCTTCTGCACGTTTCTCTTTCGAAACACAGATTAGAGTTTGAATTTTTGTGTGAACTAAATATCTTGGGAGGCAGTTGGCTTTTAGGTGGAGACAGAGGATTAGGCCCCTCTATCTCCGGGAACCCGGAGCCTGGCAATTACGACAAAGCAGACCCCGACGCTCCATTCGGAGATTAGTACGGTCACGTCTACTTTTCAACACCTGCCGGTCTCCCTCATGGATTGAGGGAATCATGTCAAACCTGCATCAAGTTTTTCCTTTGGATCATCCGGTATTTTCCGGTGGTCGCTACCTCAGGGCGTTCGATCATCTTCATGACATCGATCACTATGAACACAGTATCCTGACCTATATTGGGTCGCTCCTGCCCTTTGATAAGGGGTTCCTGGACCATCCTGCTTTCCCGTCAATCGCCACCATTTCGCGGTCGACCAAGATCAGCGAGTCAACGGTCAGGAAAAAACTTCGCTCTCTGGAGAAGAAGGGGTACGTCAAAGTCAAAGCGGTACGCACTCTGAACTATCAGGGAAAATACCAGCAAAGTTCGAATGATTATTATTTGGCGCCGATAGCCTTTGAATTTTTTCAGGATGTGATGGAAAGCCGCAACCACATTCAGAGTATCCGTAAGCGTGCTGTGGGTGATTCGTTTGATTGCCAACCTTACCCCATCGTCTCGTATAGCCCTCCCTCCCATTCGGAAACTGGGGAGGCCTTCTTTGAGCAGACTGCACCCGTGTTTCAGGCGGCCCCTAATTCCCATCCCAAAGTCCCAAACGAAAACCCTGAATCAACTGATTCTTTTTCCGGTCGTGACATCTTCACGATGAAGGGTGAAGTGGATCGCATCGTGGTTGCCTGGGAAGAACTGGTGAAGATCCCTGTTTCCAAGGGTGAGAAGGAGCGGTTCTTCCGGGAATACGTTCGCGTGCGGGGCCATGAGATTTACTTCATGGAGCGGCTTCTCCCAATTGCGTCTGATCCCTATATTGCGTCCCGTGCCAAGAGTATCAATTTTCTGTTCAGTGGCCTCGATTGCGCCTTGAAAAACAAGGCGGATATCGTCGAGAAGGCTGGACTGGCACTCATGAGACCCCAGACAGAAGATGAGCTAAAGAAGCTGCTTGAAGACATTCCTGGCTTCATCAAGCGAACTTCAAGAAACTTCGGAGAGGTTTCCAGTGCCATAGTAAGTCACCTTCTCCAGGATCCTATCAACAAGGCAAAACTGCGCCTGGGACTCAATACTGATCCAGAGCTGCCGGCTGATGAGCGCCAACTGAGGCTGGAGATTGAGCGGCTGCTCAGGACGGATCTCCGTGATCCGCTAAAAGATCAGCTGAAGACTATTCGTGATGCCTTGCCACGTCTTAGCTTTGGCTACTGCCTGGAAATGTTTGCGAGGCTGCGATCCAGGCTGACTCCGGAGGGTGCTTGATGAGCACGACAGCAAAAAAACAAAAGAACAGAGAGTACTATCTCAAAAACCGCGAAAAAATCCTGAGCAGAGCCAGGGAACGGAACGGCTCCAGGCGGAGCGATCATCTTGAGATAGTGCCTAAACTTAGAACTGAGGATGTCCAGTCTGATAGTTCCAGCGGGTCCGCGTCAGGCTCAGCCCGGACATATGAAGAAACTCATCAAGTTCCAAGCGCCTTACAGGAGCAGCCGAGCGGTAATACTGCTCCCGTCATTGTTCAAGATATTGTTGCGGACAGAGCGCTTGCCCTATTTGATGTCCAATATGAAATCTCTCCCTGTTGCTTCGATAATCCATTCACTTTCAGCGGCAAGGGCGTCCAAATCGAGCAAACCCTGAGGCTGGTTGATGGCATGCCTCTGAAACGGAAGGAACCAGATTCTGAAAAAGCGGACGAAATTCCATCTATCACAAAGGAAGGACGCATATTCAATAAAATACCACTTTCGTTCATGCTCAGGCTGCTCCTTGTTGTCTGTCTCACCCTGCTGATGACGGCTATGCAGGTGGAGTTCTATCGTGAACACGACATTCTTCCTGAATATGCAGTCCCGTTAGCTCTGGCCAGCGAAGTCGCGTTTCTTTCATTGGTAAGCATGAACTTCAGACGTTCGCTTGATTGGCTTAGGATCATCATTCATTTGATTTTTTTAGGGTATTTCCTTTCAGCGCTCTCCTTCCATGTCTACGCCAAATCAAGATCCAAAGCTGCCTCTGGGGCATTAGCTTCTGTTCCAGAAATTACTGAAAGTGAAGATCAACTGAAACAAGCTGAACGATCTCTCGACGTTGCAACAAAAGGGCGGGCATGGAAGAGCATGGAAATCTTTGGGGCTGAAGTTTCCAGGCTGAGAAAGCTGAGCGGTGCAACTCCGAGGGCCCAGGTCCTCGGCACAACGTCGGATGAGGCCTTCTTGATGGAGGCAGTGCTCCTCATTCTGCTACGCGCGCTGCTTCTGGCGGCATCTGCGCTGAACGCTCTAAGGCTAAGAGATCAGATTCGCGAAATGAAGATCTTCCCCGGGTGATTGAGGGACGCAATTCAGTACAGTGCGGGTGTCTTCCCGAGATATTAAGAATGTCTCTCGGTTGATGTTCGTTTCCTTGCACAGCGTGTGTTCTCGTTCCTTTTACTGGATGGGGTAGTTGGCGTCTAAAGATCCCGTTTTCACTGAATTTTCGTTCGAATTCTTGATGTTTTAACTATGATAGCTAGCAACTGGAGAGTCCGGAGTTCTTCGAACTCCGTACATAAAAATAGCCAGCATTACGCCAGCTTTTGAATAAAAAGAAATTGAGCAGCTCAAGCCAATGTCCCATGTTGTTTTCTGCGAAAAAAATGACAATCAACACCGGCAGAGCTACAACATGGATGTTAATCTTTGCTCCGTTTTGATCCAAGTGTTTTTTGAACTTCGACCTGCTTTTTCCAGGCTCCGAACCGCCCAGTGGGCTGCCCTGGTTGTCCTTGGCTTTTGCGTCCGGCGTGACACCGCTGGTGTAACCAGCTTCGTAAGGTCCTTCGGTTTGAGGCCGAACTCATACCAGTCGCTCCTCGATAGCTTCTCATCCTGTGCAGTCAAATTGGATATATTGAATCAGCTGTGGCTGCAGCTCTGCCTCAGGATCTTCAAGCCGGTGACTGTCCAGGGTCGCATCGTTCTTGCGTGTGACGGTATCAAAGCACCGCGAGAAGGGCGGCGCATGCCTTCAGTAAAGCTTTGCTATCAATCATCGACGAACAACTCAAAGCCGGAATTCATCATGGCTCATTCGATGCAAATGCTCTCGCTTTTGGTGGAGGGCTTCGGTAATAAGATAAGCGCCGTCCTCCTCTCGGCGCGCATACACGAGGGTCTTATTTTTAGCAATCGTGATCATAGGACTCTACTGGACAAGATGAACACCATGGTCGCGTCTACTCTAAGCCAGAAAAATCGGAGCTTTCTCCTGGTCGCGGATGCCTATTATTCTTCAGCGACCATGCTGGATTCCATGGCGGAGCAAAACGGGGCCATGCTCGTTCGTGTAAGGAACAATGCAGTCGGCTATATGCCAGCACTGCCTTCGGTTAAGCCCGCGAGAGGGCGACCCAAAAAGTATGGCGAACGTATTGCAATCTTTGATCTATTCAAGTCCAAAAGCGCTGAATTTGAAGAGATTCCAAGCCCAATTCGCGACGAGAATGGAGTCATGACAAGGTATCTGGTCGTCGATCTTCTTTGGAAGCAGCTGAAGGGAAAGGTGCGATTCATCCTCAGCGATCACCCGGTTCGAGGTCAATGCATTCTGATGACCAACGACTGGAATCTAAAGCCAGAGGAGGCCATTCGACTTTATCACGCGCGGTTCGGGATCGAGATGTCCTTTAAGGCCCTCGTTCATACACTCGGTGGCTTTGATTATCACTTCTGGATGAGAGACATGGACAAGCTTAAGCGAGGCGATGACGGGCAGTATCTTCATCGGAAGAGCGACGGTTATCGCGAAAACGTCCGAACCAAACTAAAGTCATACCATGTCTTCGTCAACCTTGCCGCGATCGCTCAAGGGATTCTGTGTTACCTGGCCATAGCTCATAAGGATCTTGTTTGGCAGTCTTTCGGTGCATGGATGAGGACAATCAGGAAGGATCTGCCACCAAGCGAAGGTGTGACTTCGGAAGCCTTGAGGGAGAGCCTATCTGAATATATTCAAAGCAAAGATGATCCGTATTCCTTCAAGAAATTTCTGCGCGAAAAGTCAAACCCGGGTGGAGCAGTATGGATTAAACTGAACGCGGCTTAAAATTTCCTGACCCCAGTTACGAGGGAATATCATGCAGAAAGAGACCGTTTCAAGATCGGCAAAAAAAAGTCCAATGAAGACGCGTCGCTCACGAACAAGTCGCGACTTCGAAAGCTTGGTTGGAAAGGAAGTATATGGAACCTGGATCGCAATGTTGAAAAAACTGGTGCCCGGTGGCCGCACTCACCGTCTTTCGGTCATTGTTGCTGGAATGTTGTACTATGCTTGGGGACAAAAAGCCGATAGTGATAACTCCGTTCGAGCGATCATCGATGAAGCCGAGGGAGCGGATTATGAAGAGATGGAGGTCTTGCTACTTCCCCTCGTAGAACAGCTATTCAAAGATGCTGGAGTAAAGTGGAAACGGCAGAATTCCAAGGGTCATGGCTACAGTATAGCAGAAGACAGTATTCAGGAGTTCTTCAACTGGGATCTTATGCCGTGGCAATAGATCAAGAACTCCTGACTCTCAAG